>JBLGAR010000001.1:0-170179 GCA_047612385.1 Cryomorphaceae bacterium
CGAGTCGCTGCAGCGTGTTAAGTAGTTATCTACTGCAGCCAGCTCCGCGTTGAATTGCTCCAGTAAATCAGCCAGTAGATGGGCGTGGCCAGCCTGACCGGCCTTTTCGATACTAGAGCATAGTTTCCCGAGGTCCAGTGCTCCCACTGTAAGTGCCGCGGACTTCAATTTGTGGGCTGCGCCAGCAGCCTCCGCTGTCTGACCGGTATGGCAGGCGACGCGCAGCTCCGCTGCAATAGCAGGCGCACTGAAGCGAAAGTTCTGTAGCAGTGTACCTACTATTTGCGGATCTCTGCCGACGAATGCCTCCAGGACACTCACATCAACCGGTGGTTTTGTCGCCACTAGCGGGATGGCAGGACAGTCGACTGAATTCGTGTGCGTGAGTGGCGTATGATTTACGTCAGTTTTAGCAGCAGGCAGCCACCTCTTCAAAAGTTCATGAAGGTCTTCCAGTGACGCCGGTTTGCTCAGGAAATCATCCATACCGACTGCCCGACAACGTTCCTCTTCGTCCACCAGGATATTGGCGGTTAGGGCGGCGATAGGGGTGCGGTGGGTCCTGGGTTCTGCGGCTCGAATCATGGTGGCTAGTTCAAAGCCATCAACCTCGGGCATTTGCAGATCGGTAAGCACTAGGGCGTAGCTGCAGCTTCGCCAGCAGGCTAGGGCGTCCCTGCCGTTGTTCACGATGTCAGCCGCATATCCAAGCATGGCGAGCTGATGCTGGATCACCACCTGATTGATGGCATTGTCCTCAGCTACCAATATCAGCCTGTTCTGCCTCATCGCGTCCTCACGGGAAAGTACTGTGACAGCCTCAACTTCGTGCAAGATTCGCGTTTGAGTTTTCTCGTGCACCCGCCCAGCCGCCATGGCCACCGCATGCAGGAAAGCCGAGCGGCTCAGCGCATTACCATCGATCTGTACAATGCCTTTGGCACTGCTTCGCGGTTTGCGTCGATTCCCACGACTGACCACAACAGCCATCGGGTGTCCGTCGAGCGCGCGTTGAATAGTATCCACAGACGAATGTTCATCGTTGTCTTCGATTATCCACACCGCCGGATCAATTTCGCCCCGCTTACGCAGCGTCTTAGCGCTACTCAAATTTGTCACCCGCTCGACCGTGGCGCCGGCGTGTTCAAGATAGACCTCAAGATCTGCTGTGAATGCTCCAAAACCTGGGATCATAAAGCACGAGACTTCTGTCAAGTCGATATCGGCCTCGCTAGGCTCAGGCGCGGATTGCACGGAGATAAAGGGTAACCGCACGGTGAAGGTCGTTCCCTGACCGGGCACACTATGCACCGTGATTTCTCCACCCATCAGTTCTACCAGATGTTGGGAAATGGCCAGCCCGAGCCCGGTGCCACCAAAGCGTCGACTGGTTGATGAATCAGCCTGGGTAAAGGCTGTAAAGAGCCGAGCCTGGGTGGCTTCATCGATGCCGATGCCATTGTCGATGATCTTAAAATGAATCATGACCTGACCTGTGCTATTTTCGTCCAGCTCGGCGCGCACTGACACCCGGCCCTGCTCGCCGCTAAATTTGATGGCATTGTTGATTAGATTGGTCAGTACCTGGCGCAGACGCTGGCCATCGGCCAGGACATATTCAGGAATCTTCGGATCAGTAAAGAGCGTGAGTTCTACCTCACTTTTTTCTGCTAGATTGAGGAGCATCGCGCAGACGCTCTCTGTCACCTTGGCCACTGCAGTCGGCGTGGGGTCAATTTCCAGCTTGCCGGCCTCGATCTTCGATAAATCGAGAATATCCTCGACGATATCAAGTAAGGAAAATGCCGATTTACGGATCAATCCTGCCATGTCGGCTTGAGTGTCTTGCAGGCCGCTTTGTTGCAGCACCTCGGTCATACCAATTACACCGTTTAGCGGTGTGCGAATCTCATGGCTCATGGTAGCGAGAAAGGCGGACTTGGCCTGGTTGGCTTCATTGGCATCATTGCGGGCAGTTTCTAACTCTTCCAGATATTGATTTCTCTCGCTGATGTCGCGCAGGCTAACCATAAAGAGCCGGCTACTCTCGAACTGAATCTCACTCACAAGAATCTCCAGGGGGAAGATTGATTCATCTTTGCGTTGCCCTGTAACCTCACGGGTTTTGCCGATGAAGGCAAAATTACCAGTATCATGGAGTCGTTGAAGGTACTTATCATGTTCCTTTCGATACGGATGCGACATGAGCATACCGAGATTTTTTCCCAACACCTCTTTAACCGAATAGCCGAATAGCTTTTCCGCAGCGGAATTGAACGAGTCAATGACACCCATTGAATCAGTGGTCACGATGCCATCACTGGCCATCTCCACAATAGTTTGATGGCGTAGTTTTTCGTCTTTAGTTTCCTGTTTTATGCTATCGCGGGCCTGCAGTACCAGGCCGAACAGTATGAAGGCGTAGCTCGCCATTTTGGATAAAATTGCGGCGGCAAAAAAGCCGTCAAAATTGCTCTGGGCGTAGGGCATAAACACGGTATGCACAACAATGCTGGCGATGATTGCCAGTATCAAATTATATTCAAAAATATTCCGCCGCCACTCCCCCTTGTACAAAAAACCGATAAGGGCTAAGGAAAACAACAGAGCCGGGATATGCTCTGCGGGACGGGCGAGGAAGCTGTCTGGAAGATAGGCCTGTGGCAACGTGACCGGCAACAGCCAGAAAAACAGGCAACTACCTGCTACAAAAAAACCCGCCAACGCGCAGATCGCCAGCAATAGCGCTGCGCCTGTTTCGCTATGATTTTTTTCATACCAGTCAATCAGCAGACTCACGCAGAGCATGACCGGAAGGAACACGCGGGATGGAAACCAGCCCCAAGCAACAACCTTTGACAGGGAATCAGGTCTAAATGATGGAATGACCAGGATCCCGTGGTTCAGGTCCAGGATACCCGCGCCCAAAATACCCAGACCCAGGGCGATCAGCGCATTCCTCTCTGTGGCTGCCTTCATTCTAAATACCACGACGCCACAGAACACCATAAGAACGCCCGACAGGAGCTGCGCGAATTCATGAGTAGTTGGGTTGCTCTCAAAGCTTGAGCTACGAGCCAAGAGCGCCGCGGCGAGGAACAGTGGACTGAGGGCGACAATCGGGAGAAGTCGGGCAGAGAGAACCCGCTGTCTACTGCTTGTCATACCGGTTTATTTACCGATCTGCCAATAGGATTCTCATGCGGCTCTACATAGTAATCGTCAATGCTCATCACACGATCGAGCTCAATCAACCGGCTGATCATACGTTGATTAAGAGTGATGCCAGCGCGTAATAGAAGATCGCCATTGCTGCCCAGCACATCTGCGGCTAAACGCATACCGGGTCGCAATGCATGCACGGACGCGGGCTGATCGCTGTGTGATTCTATCGGCTCGGCCGCAATCGATTCGGATTGATCGTTAACCGGGCCGAGACCGTCAGAATCAGTTGCAATTTCAAGGTAGTTGCTCTTGTTCCGGAGTTCCACCTCTTCCTCCGATAGCGCTGTCAAAATTGACGCGCAAAAGGTTTCGGGCGCAATGGGTTTCGTCAAGAACCCGTTAACATCCATGGCAATTGCCCGACCCAGTGTCTCGATATCGCTCATGCAAGTAAAAACGATGACCGGAAGTGTTGGCTTCACATGCCCGTAGCCGGAGCGCACCGCTTTTAACAATTCCAGACCATTCATTACCGGCATCTGGATGTCGGTAAGCAGGATATCGATGTCCGTTTTATTGAAAAGATCCAGGGCTTTCTCACCATTTTCCGCAGTATATATGTGGCCAAAACCGAAATTTAGAAGTGCTTGTTTGATAGCACTTTGTATAAAGGGCTCATCATCAACCAATAAAATGCTTAGGTTCTGGATTTTCTTGGCACTGAAATTTTCCACGTAGCTCAGGTCTCTGTTTGGATGGTCGGATTGGGCTTCAATTACGTTATCGCCGCTTTTATTGCGGGTGAAAGGCCGATCAGTGGAACCCTTTTGATTCTATCTGGCGGGTGCGCTTAATTTTATTACTAGGTCCAAACCATACTCGCTTATTCATTAAGCTGCTCACATCGGCATGGGTACAGCCTAAACATTAGATTTGTCGGTCAGATAGGAATTAGCTTTAGGCTTATTGGTACTTTTGTGACGTAAATTGAGCGCGCACGGCTTGGAGCGTCTGTGAAGGCGGTGAAACTATGACTGCTGCAGTTGAACTAGGCTGGAGATGTCCGCTGCCAGTGATCCTGGCAGCGGTTTGAAGCGGTTTATTCGTCGAGAAAACTACGCAGATAATCTGAGCGGGTCGGGTGACGAAGTTTACGTAATGCTTTGGCTTCGATCTGACGAATACGCTCACGGGTAACATCAAACTGCTTACCCACTTCTTCCAGAGTATGGTCCGTATTCATGTCTATTCCGAAGCGCATTCTCAGAACCTTGGCTTCTCTTGCCGTTAGCCCACCCAGTACATCTTTGGTGGCTTCCTGAAGGCCCTGGCCTGTTGCTGCATCCACTGGAGAGTGGATGGTGCCATCTTCGATAAAATCACCCAGATGCGAGTCTTCGTCATCGCCAATGGGGGTCTCCATGGAGATAGGCTCTTTGGCAATCTTCAGAACCTTGCGAACTTTGTCTTCGGGCATTTCCATGCGTTCGCCCAATTCTTCCGGAGTGGGCTCTCTGCCCATTTCCTGAAGCATCTGACGGGAGATGCGGTTCAGTTTGTTGATCGTCTCAATCATATGAACCGGGATACGGATCGTACGCGCTTGGTCGGCAATGGATCGAGTAATGGCCTGGCGAATCCACCAAGTGGCGTAGGTTGAAAATTTGTAACCTCGACGGTATTCAAACTTGTCTACTGCTTTCATCAAACCGATGTTGCCTTCCTGGATCAGATCCAGAAATTGCAGGCCGCGATTGGTGTATTTCTTGGCGATAGAAATAACCAGGCGCAGGTTGGCTTCCACCATTTCTTTCTTAGCGCGACGGGCACGGGCTTCGCCCATGGACATCTTGCGGTTGATTTCTTTAATTTCGGCGACAGTAAGACCGCTCTGAGCTTCAATTTGACCAATGCGTCGCTGTAGTCGCAGGATATTTTCTTTTTCGACGAGGAGCTTCGCGGCGTAATCTTTCTTGCTGCGAGTATGCGTGCCCAGCCACTTTGCGTCAGATTCAGAACCTTGGAACGTGGTTATAAAATCTTTGCGCGGCAGACCGCAAACCTTGATGACCAAATGCATGATCTGGCGTTCCTGGCTGCGTACTGCAGTCAGTGTATTTCTCGCGTCCATCGTGAGAGGGTCAAATACTCTAGGTGTCAGTTTGAAGAACTGGAAGATATCTCCCAGTTTGTTCATTTCTTTTATAGCTTCTCTGCTCGAGCGACCTTTTTCGGCCAACACTTTCTCAGTCTTGTTCTGCTGGCGCTTCAGTGCAGTAAAGCGCTTTTTGGCCTCAACGGGATCAGGCCCTGTATCCACTTCCTCTTCTGTATCATCGGTGCCGGCTTCTCTGGCAGCGGCAACTTCCGCTGCGGAGGGGACATGCTCGGCGGGGTTGAGATAGCCAATCAGCATGTCGGAGAGCTTGCGCTCTTCTTTGGCGACAAGGTCGTATTCGGCTATGAGCTTGGCTACTGTGCCTGGGTAGTGAGCCAGCGCAGACAGCAGTTCACGAATACCCTCTTCGATGCGCTTGGCGATAACAATTTCGCCTTCGCGAGTCAGCAACTCAACGGTGCCCATTTCGCGCATGTACATCCGCACTGGGTCAGTGGTTCGTCCTGCTTCTGTCTCAACAGCGGCCAATGCGGCGGCGGCTTCGGCAGCGGCAATTTCATCTGCTGAAGTATCGCCATCGGTCATCAACAAATCATCGGCGTCCGGTGCCACTTCAAACACCTGGATGCCCATGTCGTTGATCATCTGGATGATGTCTTCAACCTGATCCGGATCAGAAATGTCCTCTGGCAGGTGGTCATTCACCTCGGCATAGGTCAGGTAACCCTGTTCCTTGCCCTTGGCAATGAGGTCCTTCAAGCGGGACTGTTGTTTTACGACGTCGGTCATTAAGAAGACACCCTTCACAAAAAATTCGAAAAAAAATTAGCCGGCGATTATAACCGGTAGTGGCTAGCTAAAACTAGCGCCAGGCCCCGTAAATTGGCCAATTTCGGCCCGCTTTTAGTGTAGATCCCCGGTTTTAGTAATATGGGGGCGTCGACGGGCTTTATCAATGGCAAATGGCGCTGCTGTACCACCTCATTAGGCTTTCCGCAGGAAGAGCTTCAGGGACGGTTTTTACCGCGTTGTGAATCTCGCAGCTGCTTTTGCTGCAGCAACTCTTTGAGCTTCTGCTTTTCCAATTCGCTCATCTCAGCGTAGTTGGTGAGTTTCAGTTTGTCGACTTCTTGCTCTAGTTTGGAGCGGTGCGGTAGTTCGGTCAGGGATCGTACTGTATCGACGAACTGTTGCTCAATGCCCTCGGTGGGGATTAATCGCTCCTGCCCTGCCAGGCGGCTTAGTAATTCGCCCTCGGGCGTGCCATACCAGTGGCCCAACAGCATGCCGGTGTTGGATTCTGGTCTGCGTTTGAGCAAGTCGAGCAGCTCGCGCAACAAGTTGGTGTCATCGCCTTCTAACTCGACCAGATCCGCAAGCGCCACCAAACTCGCAATTTTGGGTTGGTGCAGTAGCAGGGCAATGGCTGCCTGGGCGAAGTTGGAGTAATTTCGCGGCAGCTCAGCGGGCATCGCGCGCTGTCTTGGGCGGGCCAGAGCAACGGTATCGTGTTGTGGTTCTATCTCGTAATCCGGCGACTCTGGTGGTGCTGGTGGCGCAGCAGGTGCTTCCAATTGCATCAAGCTGCTGAGCTCAAGACCAGTTCTGTCGGCCAGTGCCTTGAACATCAATTGTTGGTAAACACCCTCCGGCAGTTGGCGAAGATACGGCAACGCCAGCTTACTTAATCTGGCGCGGCCATCCATGCTGCTAGTGTCGATGCCTGCTGATAGCGATTCGAATAAGAAGGTTTCTAGGGGCATTGCTTCGGCGGCCAGTTCATCGAACAGCGCTTTGCCGCCGCGGCGTACAATAGTATCCGGGTCCTCGCCCTCTGGCAGGAACAAAAATCGCGCTTGCCTGCCATCTTCCATGCACGGCAATGCCGCTTCCATAGCCCGGACCGCTGCTTTGCGCCCGGCTTCGTCGCCATCAAAACAAAAAAGCACTTCGGGGCTCAGTCGATAGATGCGTTCCAGGTGAGTTTTGCTAGTGGCAGTGCCCAGTGTTGCGGTGGCATTGTTGATGCCGTACTGGGCCAGGGCGATAACGTCCATATAACCCTCGACGACCAAAATACAGTCCAGTTTTCGGTTCGCTTGCTTGGCCTGATATAGACCGTAAAGTTCGCGGCCTTTTTGAAATATAGAGGTCTCCGGAGAGTTCAGGTACTTGGGTTTGTCGTCGCCCAGTACTCGGCCCCCAAAAGCAATGACGCGGCCGCGCTGGTCACGTATCGGGAACACTACGCGATCCCGGAACCGGTCGTAGATTTTTCCAGACTCGTTTTCTACCAGCATGCCGGCGTCTATGAGGCGTTTTTGTTGTTCTTCGCCTCCGCCGAGTGCTTTTGTGAGGTTATCCCATCCGGGGGGCGCAAAGCCCAGGTCAAATTGCTTCGCTATTTCGCCGGTTAGCCCTCGCTCTTTTAAATACGCTACGGCGCGCCCGGCCTGAGCATGTTTGCGCAGTTCGTGCTGATAGTAGTTGGCGGCTCTCTCCAGCAACACATAGAGCTCGCGGTTGCCCTGGTCTTCCTGATAGGGGGTGGCCCCGGGCCGGGTTTCTTCTCTTGGAACTTCAAGGCCCATGCTACTTGCGAGAGATTCCACGGCCTGAGGGAATTCCAGGTTCTCGTAGTCCATCACGAAACCCAGGGCATTGCCGCCGGCGCCGCAGCCAAAACAGTAATAAAACTGTTTGTCTGGGTTAACACTGAAAGAGGGGGTTTTTTCGTCGTGAAAAGGGCAGCGAGCCGAATAGTTTTTACCGGTCTTTTTCAGTTTTACACGCCGGTCCACCACTTCGACAATGTCGAGGCGATCCAGCAGAGTATCTAAGAAAGCTTGTGGTATTCGTCCGGCCATTAACGGTGTTTGCCCTTTATTCAGGCATTGATTGCACAGGAAATTGTTGAATAGAGCAAGGAGCGGTTTAGTGAGCCGGCTATTGAACCATGCCGGGCTCGGAATGTTTAGCGGTGTTTAAAGTGGCTGCTAGCCAAGCAGTTTGGATTTTACCAGCTGGCTTACAGCGCCGGCGTCGGCACGACCTTGAATTTGCGGTTTTAGCGTGCCCATTACAGAGCCCATGGCTGCCATGCCGATGGCGTCTGAGCCTGCGATCGCAGCATCGACCATTTCGGCCAGTTCAGCGTCGCTAAGCTGTAAAGGCAGGAACTCTTGAATGACACCAATTTCCATCAGTTCCTGATCGGCCAGTTCCTGCCTTTGGGCGTTGATGTATTGGTCTGCTGAGTCTCTGCGCTGCTTGACCATTTTGTCCATCACAGTCAGCGCCCGGATATCGTCTATGTCGATGCGCTCATCTACTTCAATTCTTTTGAATTCAGCCTGAATCAGCCGGATAGTGCCAAGCCTGGGCTTGTCTTTCGCTTTCATGGCAGCCTTCATCGCTGCCTTGATAGTTTCCCTGAGAGGTAGATCACTCATGGAGGGGAGTTTACCAGCGACCTAGTAGAGACGGACGCGCTTGCGGTTTTCCCGAGAAAGCTTCTTCAAGTGACGCTTTACAGCAGCCGCGCCGGCGCGCTTGCGCACTGTTGTTGGCTTTTCGTAGTGCTCGCGCTTGCGAACTTCGGCGAGAACGCCTGCTTTTTCGCATGAACGTTTGAAACGACGCAGAGCGATATCGAACGGTTCGTTTTCTTTCATCTTGATCGACGGCATGTAGTGCTACCTGTAGTGATAAAATGGCGATTAAATAGTAATTGATTTCGCAAGGGCCCCTCGATGGGACAGTCAATGCCTTAAAGGGCGCGCATTCTATACTTATCAGGCAAATTTTGCAAAGCCTGGAGGCAAAGTTTTGTAGAGATATTCAGCCCCTGTATCGGACAACAGTCAGACTAGCGCCGATCCCTCGTAAGCCCCGTGTTTCCTGATAATCTCCCGATTAATGGCTGGCGTAGGGGCACCCCCTCACTTATGATTCGCTCCTGACAGATTGAAGGTGGGAAAAATGTTAGTTCTGGGCTTGGAGACTTCATGCGATGAAACAGGAGTTGCGCTGTACGACACCGAGCGCGGTCTGCTCGCGCACACGCTGTACAGCCAGATCCAAGTTCATGCGGAATACGGCGGGGTTGTCCCGGAATTGGCTTCGCGGGACCACGTCCGCAAGACTTTACCGCTTATCGAGGAAACTTTCGCCCAGGCCGGTTGCGACAACAGCGAGCTAGATGGCATAGCTTATACAGCGGGCCCGGGTTTAGTCGGTGCGTTGATGGTCGGAGCTACCATTGCTAGAGCGCTTGCCTGGTCCTGGGATATCCCGGTGCTGGGTGTTCATCATATGGAGGGCCATTTGCTGGCTCCCATGTTGGAAGAGGAGCATCCTCAATACCCGTTTGTTGCGCTGTTGGTTTCCGGCGGTCATACCCAGTTGGTGCGGGTCGATGGTATTGGCCAGTATCGTATGCTGGGCGAATCTCTGGATGATGCAGCAGGAGAGGCATTCGACAAGGCCGCAAAAATGCTGGGTCTGCCCTATCCTGGTGGGCCCCACATAGCTCGCATCGCGCTGCAAGGTAATCCCGAGCGATTTACCTTTCCCCGGCCAATGGTCAATCGGCCTGGTTTAGATTTTAGCTTTAGCGGACTCAAGACCTACACCCTGAACACGGCCTCCGATTGCCGACAAAATGGTGAGCCTAAGGGCGAAATCAGCGAGCAGGACAAATGTGACATCGCCAGAGCTTTTGAGGATGCTGTGGTCGATACACTGATGATCAAGTGTCGCAGAGCGCTGCGAGAAGAGAACTTGAAAACCCTGGTGATCGCCGGTGGTGTGAGTGCCAATACAAATTTGCGTGCACAGCTAGAAAAGTCACTGGCAAAAGAGGGTGCGCGGGTGTTTTATCCAGCCCCTATTTTTTGTACGGATAATGGCGCAATGATCGCATATGCCGGTGCCCAGCGGCTGCAAGCCGGCCAAATGGACACTGCAGATACCCGGATTCGCCCACGTTGGCCGATGGAAGAATTGCCGCCGTTATCTGCTATCTCCACTGCTTCTGGAGCCGGTTGAGTGGACATCGTTTTTATACGAGGGCTTCGAGCCGACACTATTATTGGTGTTTACGACTGGGAGCGCCGAGTCCGTCAGGGCGTTGTTTTAGATTTGGAGATGGCGACTGACATTGGCAAAGCTGCCGGTGCAGATGCCTTGGAGCACACTCTGGATTACGCCGCTATTTCCGCTCGACTTTTAGCGTTTATTGAGCAGAGTGAATTTGAGCTGATAGAGGCAATGGCAGAGCAAGTCGCCGCGATCGTTCTGAAGGAATTTTCTGTCCCCTGGCTGAGATTGCGCTTGAGCAAGCCTGGTGCTGTGGCTCAGGCACGTGACGTGGGCGTGTTGATTGAACGTGGCAGTAGACTCTGATGGCTCATGTTTTTCTTGGTCTTGGCAGTAATATTGAACGCGAGCGCTATCTGGTGGCTGGCCTGGATGCTATGCGACGTTTGTTCATAGACTTTAGATATTCATCCGTCTACGACAGTGCTTCAGTAGGCTTTGATGGGCAAGCTTTTCTAAACATGGTGATCGAAGTAGAAACCGACCTGAGCCTGTCTATGCTTGCCAAGGCGTTGCGAAAAATTGAAGTTGAACACGGCAGGCCCGCAGATGCTACGCGTTTCAGCGCGCGGCAACTGGATATTGACATCCTCACCTATGACGATTGCGTAGGTACCATTCATGGCGTGGTGTTGCCTCGGCCGGAAATACTGGAAAATGCTTTTGTCTTGCAGCCGTTGGCGGAACTCGCACCGTTGCTTCTTCACCCGCAGGTGGAAATCAGCTATTCACAACTGTGGGAAGAGTATGACCAGGGCTCACAACAACTTTGCAAAGTTGATTTTCAATGGGCGGGGCGCCCTATTTCCGTGGGTCAGAACTAGTCATTCCTCAGTTTTTCCAGCACTTGAATACGCTCCGAGTGAATTGCTTCACCAATTTTTTTACCGGTAATCCCCTGCTCAATAAATGCCGCTGCGGTGACTCCGCTGGCCGCGCTGTGCGCCCGGCGCAAATAATCTGCTTGCGGATATTCACGATCCTCCAGTCCAAGCCTGCCCCTGGCATCGCACTCACAGGCCAACAAAAACTCTTCAAATCGCTCCGGACGTCTAAAGGCGTCGGCACTTTGTAGCAGCTTCATGATTGTTTTGCCGCGCAGTTCCAGCGCGCGATGGCAATTGGTGTGTTGTTCACAGACCAACAGCGCCAGATCCCGGTATTGATTGGGCACGACGAGTCTTTCGCACACGCTGGAAACCAGTGCAACGCCTCTGTGCTCGTGCGCGATATGCCTTGGCCACTCGTCTTTTGGGGTCGTGCCTTTACCGAGATCGTGCATCAATACTGCGAATCGCACAGTCGTAGATTTGCCGCTGGATGCCGCATGTCGCAGAGCCATCAATACATGCAGGCCCGTATCGATTTCCGGATGATGTTCAGGTGGTTGTGGCACGCCAAACAAGGTCTCTAGTTCTGGCAGCAATGATTGTAAGGCTCCGCAATCGCGTAACACTTGGATAAACATATCGGGATTGCGCTCGCCAAGCGCTCGCTCCATTTCTACCCAAACTCGTTCGGTAGGCAAATGGTGCAGTTCTCCATCGGCGACTATTTGGGCCATGAGCGCAATAGTCTCAGGTGCAACTGTAAAGCCTAAATGCGCATATCGGGCGGCAAAGCGAGCGGTGCGCATGACGCGCAAGGGGTCCTCTACAAAGGCGTCTGAGACATGGCGCAATATTTTTGCATTAAGATCCCGCCTGCCGCCATAGGGGTCTACCAGTTCGCCTGCGGCGCTGCGTGCAATGGCATTCACCGTAAGGTCACGGCGCAGCAAATCCTCTTCCAGGGTGACCGTGGGGTCGCAATCTACCGCAAAACCGGTATAGCCGTGGCCCTGCTTGCGTTCAAGGCGAGCCAGAGCGTATTCCTCTTTGGTTTCGGGATGGAGAAAAACCGGGAAGTCTTTTCCTACTTGCTGGTAGCCCTTATTCAACAAATCTTCCGGGCGAGCACCGACTACAACCCAGTCACGCTCGATGACCGGGTAGCCCAGTAGCTCATCACGAACGGCGCCGCCAACCAGATAAATTTCCATCTCCCTAGTGCGTCTCATCGCATTCACAGCGCGTCCACTGTTGGGTTTCCAGCTCATAAAAAGACAGGGTGCGCCCCCAGACGCAGCCTGTGTCCAGTGCGATAGCATTGGGGCTATCGGTATGGCCCTCTATTGAGGCCCAGTGTCCAAACAGGATTTTATTGGGCGCAGCCTTCCGTTTTGGGTGGCTAAACCAGGCGGAAACTTTTCTGTCACCCAAGTCGGGGTTAGGTTTTGGGCCCTTGCTTTCCAAATCCAGCACACCGTCTTTGGTGCAGTACCGCATCCTGGTCAGGTAGTTTGTTATGACGCGCAGTCGTTCCATACCCTGGAGTTCTTCAGACCACAGGGCGGGTTCGTTGCCGTACATTTGTTTGAAGAATGACACGCAATCAGAACTGCGCAGCACGGTCTCTACCTCGCGTGCGTAGTTTGCGGCTTCCTCGATCGACCACTGGGGTGGGATGCCAGCGTGCACCATTGTATAGCCGTGTTCGCAGTGGAGTAGGGGTTGTCGAATCAACCAGCCCAACAGTTCATCGCGGTCGGGTGCAGTGAGAATTTTATCCAGGGTATCTGTGCGGCTCGGAGATCGCACTCCGGCGGCAATAGCCAGTAGATGTAAGTCGTGATTGCCTAACACCATCACCAGGTTATCACGCATTTTATACAAAAAACGCAGGGTTTTGAGGCATTTTGGGCCACGGTTAACAATGTCGCCAACTGACCAGAGCACATCCTTATCTTTGTCAAATTGCACAGTTTCTAGCAGGCATTTCAGGGGCTTCAGGCAGCCTTGAATATCGCCGACGACGTAGGTGCTCATGTTCTTAGTCGGTTTTAGTGGAGAGCATTAGGAATGTGCAAAGAGAAGGGCTTAATAGGTATATCAAAGGTTTCTGCTCCCTCGTCCTCATCGAGTTTTATCATGGTGTAACTGCCCTCCATACATCCTACTTTGGTTTCCATGGTAGTGCCGCTGGTGTAGCGGAAGAATTTTCCTGGGGCAATGACAGGTTGTTCGCCCACCACACCGTCACCGCGCACTTCCTGCACTTGATTGTCTGCGTCGGTGATAATCCAGTGACGGCGAAGAAGCTGCACGGGCACTTCTCCATCATTACTGATGGTTATCGTATAGGCGAACGTATAGTGATCATCCTCAGGATTTGAGTGGCTGGGTAAGTAGGTCGTTAAGACTTTGACACTTACCTGATCGGTTTGAAATGCCTTTTGCTCGGACTTATCCATGATCGATGTTTGCTATCTCTATAAATTGGTGGAGTTCTAGGGTTTCGGCTCTGGCACTAGGGTCGATGCCTATCGCTTCGAGTGCCCCTGCATCTATAAGGCCTTTTAGGTTGTTCCGCAAGGTTTTCCGACGCTGAGCGAAAGATGCCTGCACGATTTTTCGCAGCAGGGTTTCATCGCAGTCTGGCCACTGAGAATTTTGTCTTGGTACCATTCTGACAATAGCGGACTGGACTTTAGGGGCTGGTGTAAAGGCAGACGGTGGCACCTCAAACAAGGACTCTATTTCACAATGATATTGAGTCATTATTCCCAATCGCCCCCAGTTTTTGCTGCCCGGCGATGCAGCCAGACGATTCACCACTTCCAGCTGCAGCATGAAATGCATGTCGAGGATGCGATCGCTGTTTTCCAATAACTTGAAAATGAGTGGTGTAGAGATGTTGTAGGGCAGGTTTCCCACCACGCGGATTTTATCGTCGCTATTGCCGATTGTGCGGTAGTCAAACTTCAGTGCGTCTGCATTGTGTAAGTTGAACTTCGGTGAGTCGTCATAGGCGTCGAGCAGTGCAGGCACGAGATCTCTGTCCAGTTCCACTACATCGAGTTGGCATCCGCTGCGCATCAGCCACTGGGTGAGTGCGCCCTGGCCAGGACCAATTTCTACCAGCTGTTCACCTGCGCGCGGGTGAATGCTCTCGATGATGCGGTTGATAACACCAGAGTCATGTAGGAAGTTTTGGCCAAAGCGTTTGCGGGCGCGATGTTGGAGTTCGGGTTTGCTCATAGGCGCTATTGTACCGTTACTTCGCCGCATTTATACTTCCATCGCGCTGGTGTTAAATTAAAAGTGCGCGAAACGATTCACTAGCGCGGATACAATCCCCAATGCCACCTTCACAATACTTCAGGCTTATCGATATACAGGCGCGTATGGCCTTGCGCGCTGAAGCCTCGCGTTTCTTTTTAGGCTATATCTGGTGGATACTGGAACCGCTGTTGTATGTCGGCGTGTTCTATGTGGTTTTCAACGTCATTCTAGATTCGCGCAGAGCCGATTTTCTGGCTTTCCTCATGTGCGGGAAACTGGCCTTTATCTGGTTTTCTAAATCGGTGTCCCAAGCTTCGGGCAGTATTATCGCCAATCAGGGTTTGATCGGAAAAGTGAACGTGCCTAAAACGCTGTTTCCCATGGCGCTGGTGCAACAGGGCGTTTATAAGCAGGTGGCGGTGTTTTTACTGCTCTTTGCCATGCTAATTGCCTACGGCTACTCGGTCACTGTCGGCTGGCTTTGGCTCATTCCTGTCATCGCGGTCAATTACCTGATGATTGTTGCCTGCTCCTTTATCGGTGCCTATCTCGTGTGTTTAATGAGAGATTTCAGTCTGGTGATCAGTCTCGGTATGACTTTTTTGTTATTTACCTCAGGAATTTTTTGGGATGTTCGGGATTTGGGCGATCCGGCGAAAACCGATTTGGTGCTGGCGCTCAACCCGCTCGCCTTTATGCTGGATGCTTATCGGCAAATACTCATGTACCAGAGTGTTCCCGACCTGTTCCATCTGTTGCAAATTGGTCTGGTCAGCTGCGTCGTCGTTGTGATGATGGGGAGATTGATCCGCCGCTCTAGCCAGTTTCTTGCTCTTAAGGTTCTCACCTCGTGAGCGGCGACGAGAAATCAGTATTACTGCAACTAGACAATGTTTGTCTGGATTATCATCCGGGAAAATCCCGGCCCGATCAGTTGGTGCTGGATAGCGTCTCCCTCGCGCTTTATCGAGGCGAAACCCTGGGTGTTATCGGTAAAAATGGCTGCGGTAAAACCACGATATTGCGGGTGATGGCTGGCATTCTGGCTCCCACCAGTGGCGTAGTTCAAGCGAGCAGCGGCGTGACATCATCGTTGCTGACTATTGGTCTGGGCTTCAGGGCCGACCTGTCCGGCAGAGATAACGCGCTGTTGTCAGCGATGTTGCAAGGTTCTTCGCGCGCTGAGGCAGAAGCGCTGCTGGAAGAGATAAAAGAGTTCTCCGAGTTGGGGCAGTCCTTTGAAGAACCTGTTAAGTCCTATTCGTCGGGTATGCGAGCCAGGCTCGGGTTTACGACCGCCTTGATTACCCATGTGGATATTTTGCTTGTGGACGAAATCTTAAGTGTGGGTGATGCGCACTTCAGACAGAAGGCTCAAACGGCGATGAAAGATCGTATTGGCGGCGATCAGACGGTGGTGTTTGTCTCCCACAATGACTCACAAGTGCAGGATTTGTGTGACAGAGCCATCTGGCTCAACGACGCGAAAATTGCTGCTCAGGGTGATGTGTCTGACGTGCTGGTGGAATACCGTAATCACATCAATGCCTTGAACCTTGTGAAACAAACACCTTAGTGTCTACTGTGCGGTTTTTGCCAGGCTCATTTCAATGGCAGTTTCTATAGCGCGTTCCAGGCTACTGGCGTTGGCTTTGCCGGAACCGGCCAGGTCCAGCGCGGTTCCGTGATCTACGGATGTGCGGATCAATGGCAACCCCAGGGTAATATTGACGGCATTCCCGAAGCCGGCATATTTTAGAACGGGTAGTCCCTGGTCGTGATACATCGCGAAAACGGCATCACACTGATCCAGAACTTTGGGGTTGAACGCGGTGTCCGCCGGCAGCGGCCCCTGCAAGTCCATACCTGTTTTGCGAAGAGAATCCAGTACAGGAATAATCGTGTCTATTTCTTCGCGGCCCAGGTGGCCTCCCTCACCCGCGTGGGGGTTTAAGCCTAGAACGGCGATGCGAGGTTGATCCAAACCAAATTTGTTACGCAGCTCGGTATGCAAAATCTGCAAGGTTTGCTGCAAAAGCTCAGATGTTATCGCCGAAGGCACAGCGCTCAGAGGAAGATGCGTGGTTGCAAGTGCCACCCGCAGGTCTCCGGATGTGAGCATCATCACCACTTTTTTTGTGCCGGTCGCATCGGCCAGATATTCCGTATGGCCCGAGAAGGAGATCCCCGCATCGATAATCACCGACTTTTGCACCGGGGGTGTGACCATAGCGGTAAACAAGCCGCTGGTGCAGCCTTCAACGGCAAGACGCAAAGTCTCGATAACATAGGGGGCGTTTGTCGGGTCGAGTACCCCCGGCGTGCAGGGTGTCGCCAAGGGGGTGGCAAGTACTTTTAGTATCCCTGCGCGATGAGGGCTCGGTGTAGTGCCCGGGACAAACTCTTCCAATTGAATGTTCAGACCCAGCTGGCTTGCACGCTCTGTGAGCAGTGTTGGGTCGGCTATCGCAACCAATTCTGATTCGTGATTTTGCCCGGCGCAGTGCAGCAAGATATCGGGGCCTATTCCCGCGGGCTCGCCGCTGGTGATCGCTATTGTGCTTATCTTGTTGACCGCTTTGTCGGTCGCCTTATCGGGCATATGGCTTACTTGATGTCGACGAAGGCTTCGTCGCGGATACGCTGCAACCAGGCGTCCAGCTCTTCCTGGAATTTGCGCTGATGCAGATAGTCAGACGCTTTGCCACGGATCGCCAGTTCGGTCATGTCCTGATCTCGCCGCCCCGTGATTTCCAATAGATGCCAGCCATACTGACTGCGGACGGGCTCGCTCAGTGAACCGATTGCGGTTTTCGCCATTTCCTGTTCAAACTCCGGGACCATCTGACCCGGGCTGGTCCAGCCAAGATCGCCGCCTTCCTGCGCGGAGCCTATGTCTTCAGAATTCGCCTTGGCAAGAGCCGCAAAGTCTTCGCCCGCCGCAGCGCGTGCCCTGATTTTGACTATGAGAGCTCTGGCCTGATCGTCGTTCAAAATCTCCGAAGGCTTTATAAGAATATGGCGGACCTCAGTTTGAGCTACCATCTGCTCGCCGCCGCGCAAATCCTGTAGGTTCACAATGTGAAGACCGCTCTCACTGCGGATGGCCTTTGAGGTTTCCCCGAGCTTTAATTGCGGTGCAACATCGGCAAACAATGAAGGCAGGTCTGACAGCTTTCGCCAGCCTAAATCGCCACCGCTGAAAGTGTAACCTCCAGTATTCGAGCTCACCACATCATCAAAAGGCTCTCCCGAGGCGATACGATTTAGCATGGCGTCCACATGGGCTTGCGCGTCAGAAATAGTGCTCTGTGTGGCGTCGGGTGCAATAGCCAGTAGGGCGTGAACCAGGCGATACTCGGCTTGGGTGAGTTTTTGCCCCTCTTCAGTTGCCAGAAAGTTATCGACTTCCTGAGGAGTAATCTGAATTCGCTGATTCACGTTCCCGCTCTGGACCCGCTGCAACACCATCTCTCGCCGGATCTGCTCGCGCATTTCCTGGTAGGACTTCCCTTCGATCTCCAGTCGCTGGCTAAACTGTTCAAGCGACATACCGTTTTGTTCGGCAATACGGCCCATCGCGCCATTGAGCTGCGCATCGCCGATGCGAACACCCACTCTCTGCCCCTTTTGGATTTGGATACTCTCCAGAATCAAACGATCCAGGGTCTGCCTGATGAGTTCATCTTCAGCCGGCATGTCCACTGCCCGAGCCTTCAGGCTCTCAGTAATCGCTGCGAGGCGTTCACGCAATTCGCTGGCCATAATGACATCGTCATCAACAATGGCGACAACCTGGTCCAATATCACAGTGGCGGCCTGAGCGTTTGGTAGGGTTGCGACGGTGGTCGCCAGCCCAAGAGCTAGTGCTAGTGTCTTAATATTCACGATCTTCAAAACCTCGAATCATATCTTGCAAAATACCCGTGACCCGGTTGCCGAAGCCGCCCATGCCTTTGAGTACTATTTGGACCTGTGTTGAGCTCTCTCGTTCCAGGTCTGGATTATTAAAATCGGTTAACGCGCCGGAAACATTGTCGAAATAGCGCAGATGTAAAACTCTGACCTTCCAGCAGCAGGTATCATATTCCAGTCCATACATATCTTCTATGCTGGTGTCCGCCTCGACACTGTAGTTCCAGGCCGCGAAAAACCTCCATCTGTCGGTGACCGGTAGATAGGTAGACAAGTGAAATTGTTCAGTGACTGTTGTTAGAGCCAGCCCCGACCCTGGTCGTCGGTAGGTGTAACCTGCGTTTAAAACTGAGCCGTCTTCCCAAGCATAGTTTGCCTGCAAGCTACCGGCATTTACCTCACCGCTGTAAGGATCCCATAACAGATTGCTGCGCATTCCCAGCCGGCTGTTGGGCCTAAATCGCAGTTCTGCAGCCATCTCAGAGCCGGACTGTTCTTCGGGTTCATCCAAGGCGTTCAGTCTTACTCTTCGGTCTTTAAAGTAGAAAATCTGACCGACGCTGGCGCTCAGATACTCCTGGCCATCGGTATCCCCTATAAACCGAGTAGTTACCCCTAATGACACTTGGTCGGCGTCGTCAATTCGATCACGGCCGCTAAATCGAGTCTCTCGAAATAGTTGATTGTAACTAAAAGTGAGTTCGGCACTGTCGAAATCCGGTTGATCCGTTTGGTCTTCATACTCACTGTGGACGTAATACAGTCTGGGTTCCAGAGTGTGCACTATGCTCTTGTTGGCCAGCACGGTCTGGCGCTCAAAGAACAAGCCACCGTCGATGCTGGCAAGTGCCGAGCCTGCGGAGGGTTTGTTTTCATCTGCGAACTGCGTCAGATCGGTGAGGTCGTAGTTCAGTTGGCGGTACTTCAGCACTGGGTTGAAAAATCCGTAGCCCCACTGCATCGGGTAGCCCGCGCCGACCTCTGCATAGACACGTTGGCCCCTTACGCGATCATCGTCCGTATCGAAATCCGAATACTGCGCCAGCAATATAGGGTCGAATTCGAAGGGGACGCGTTGACTTCTGTAACGGCCGGTGATTTGGGGCAACTTTTTGTAGTCGTTGCTGAGGTCATCGGCCAAAGTTTGAAATTGCTGCAGCTCCATTTCAACCAACCAATCATCACCTAAGTAATCGAGTGAGGCGAGTTGCAGCAAATTCGTTTGGCGTTTTGTTTCAAGGCTGGAGTTGTCCAGGTCTTTCAGATAGTTAACATCACTGGCCTTGGCGTATTCCACTTTGGATCGCCAGCGTTGTTGGAACAATCCATCGTGTGCGACGACGCTTAACCATCGATCTGTGTTGCGGTCTTCTGGAAATTCATCCGCATAACGTTTGTCATCGCTCAAATAGCTACCGCCTACAGACCAGGCTCCGAGAAGCTCGTGCAGATAGCGAACCTCCAGATCATGGTTTAGCCCGCGTTCCTGAATGTATCTCGGGGAGTAAAGGGCATCGTAGTTGGGGGCTAGATTTAGATACACCGGCAGCGATACATCGATGCCCCCCTTGGAATCACTGCCAAGCGATGGCCATAAGATACCGGTACTGCGCCGATCATCTAGCGGCAGACGAATCCAGGGAGCGTAGAATACAGGAATTCCACCTAATTCGATTTTTGCGCCTCTGGCGGTGGCGTAGCCTTTGTCGACATCGAGAACCATGTTGTCGGCGCGCAAGTTCCAGTCTTTGTCGTCCGGCTCGCAATAACTCAGATTGCTGTCGAGCAAATGAATGAGCCCGTCTTCATCCCGGCGCAGCTCCTCGGCAGAGCCGTGAAAGTGCATGTCATGTAATACAAATTCACTGCCGTCAATTTTGGCTTCGCCGCTGATCGAGTTAAATTCCGCGTGATCTCCTCGGAATAATACACCGGGCTCTCTGACAGAGATGTCACCGCTTATGGTTCCCGTTCTCTTGTTTCTATTGAAGGTGGCGTTGTCACCGCGCAATTGCCTGTAACCCTGATTGACCTCCACTCCGCCGGACAGTGTTATATTGTCGCCCTTCAACGTGGTTTCGGATGCGCTGGCCTCAATGTCAGAAGCTTCTGGTTTAACGCTCTGATCGACTAGAGACAGGGGGTCTATATAGCGACCCTTGCAGCTTATGCAGGTTTCGTCTCTCAACTCTCGTGGGACAGAATTCAAAGAGACCCAGTCCAGTGGGCCTCGTTTGATTGGGATCGTCTCCAGAATCTGGTTTGGATCTTCCACTTCAGTCGCAATGGGGTCTTGTGCCCAAGCGGGCGCAGCCGCGACCATCGCCGTCAACAATAGACTCGACCATCTCGAGCGCAGCGGAGAGTTATCTGAGTAGTGGGGCAACAACGGGATCATTAATACTTGCGGTTAGCGGCTTTATTGATATGTTGGGGAGGATGATAATGCATCCCCTCGCTCATGTCCGTGAATAATTGAAAAGGAAGTATGCCCGCATGCCGCCTCGTCCCGTCCCCAGTGAACTATTGCCTTGGGCTTTAACTGCCCTGGGTGGTTCCGATTTGACTAGCGCGTCGGACACAGCACTGATTTTGGTCACCGGAGATGCCAGTAATCGCCGCTATTTTCGTCTGTTGCGGGAGGGTAAAAGCTACATTGTGGCGGAAGCCCCGCCTGAGACAGAGAAGAATCGCGAGTTTGTGGCGATCCGGACCCTACTTGCCAATGCCCAGGTGCGTGTTCCAGCAATTTTAGCGGCCGATATTGAGCGTGGTTATCTGCTACTGGAAGATTTAGGTGATCAGACTCTGCTGCCGGCCCTGAATGGGGATTCGGTTGATCGGTGGTATGAGCAGGCTGAGGGTATCTTGCAGAAAATGGCTGCCGTTGATTTAAAGGCGATTGATATAGCCTGTTACGATCATGCCCTGTTTAGTGAAGAGCTCAGTCGATTCAGCGAATGGTTTGTTGAAGGCTTGCTCGATTATTCCCTAGTCGAGCCCGAGCGGGAAATAATCGCGAGGTTTAGCGCTGTACTGCTTGAAAGCGCGCTCGAGCAGCCACAGGTTTTGGTGCACCGGGATTTCCACAGTCGCAATTTAATGATTATTGATGACAAGCTCGCGCTGATCGATTTTCAGGATGCAGTGGCGGGCCCGGTGACCTACGATATCGGCTCTTTGCTCAAAGACTGCTACATCCGCTGGCCTCAAGCGCAGGTCGAACAGTGGGCCTTGGCGTACAAGCAGCAGTTGTGTGCAGCGGATCTTATGTGTGATGTGAGCGATGAGCGATTCTTGCGCTGGTTCGACGCGATGGCGCTGCAGCGACACATCAAGGTGCTGGGGACTTTCGCCAGATTGTATTTGCGAGATGGCAAAGCGTCTTACCTTGAAGACCTGCCGATGGTGCTTAGCTATGTTCGCGAAACGCTCGATCGATACGCGGGGGGGGAGCCGGCCTTTGCCGATTTTTCATTGTGGTTTGCCGATAATCTCGGCCAGCACATAGCGAATCAAACCTGGAGTGCGCCACTGTGAAGGTCATGATTCTTGCCGCTGGCCTGGGCGAGAGAATGCGTCCACTGACAGATAACACGCCGAAGCCTTTGTTGAAAGTTGCAGGAGTGCCACTCCTTGAGCACCATATAAGACGTTTGCGCGATGCCGGTTTCAGTGAGTTGGTGGTTAATGTGTCCCACCTTGCGCAACAGATTCTCGATTACTTTGATGATGGTGCTCGCTGGGGGGTCACCATTAACTGGTCTGTGGAGGATGAGCCTCTGGAAACGGCTGGAGGTATTGTAAAAGCGCTAAACCTTTTGGGCACCGACCCTTTTGCGGTGGTCAATGGCGATATTTGGACGGATTACCCCTTTGCCCGGCTCACTGATCGTAAACTCTCGCACAGTGACGGTGCGCACTTAGTGCTGATTGACAGTCCACCGGAGCATCCTGGCGGGGATTTTATTTTGGGCGCTGACGGGCGTCTTAGTGAAGTGTCGTCAGGGGGTGCCGGCTTGACCTATGCCGGGCTGGGTATCTATAGCGCCGGCTTCTTTACCGATTTGCCCGTGTGCAAATATCCCCTTAAACCACTGTTGCTGCGTTCAATAGAGCGGGGCGGGCTGCAGGGTGAATACTATCGCGGTGATTGGGTTGATGTGGGCACTCCGCAGCGGCTGAAATCGCTCAACGAACGTCTTGCGCCAAACGCCTAATCGTCTATTCATTTATTCGGAATCAGTTTTGCGTTGTGGGCGTGAACTGTCCTGCGTTAACCGCTAGAATACCGTCTCAATTGCAGCCTAAACAGCATTACGCATAACATTGTAAATAAACCCCCGGAGCTCGAACATGCGAGACTTTCTCATCGCACCATCCATTCTCTCAGCTGATTTCGCGCGTCTTGGGGAAGAGGTCGACAACGTTCTTGCAGCGGGAGCCGACGTTGTTCACTTTGATGTGATGGACAATCATTATGTGCCCAATCTGACTATTGGTCCCATGGTGTGTAAGGCGCTGCGTAAGCATGGCGTGACCGCCGATATCGACGTACATCTGATGGTGAGTCCCGTTGATCAACTGATAGGGGATTTTGCTGAGGCTGGTGCCAGCTATATTACCTTTCACCCCGACGCTTCCACTCACGTTGATCGATCTTTACAAATGGTTCGATTAGCGGGCTGTAAATCGGGCCTGGTTTTAAACCCGCATGTGGGGTTGGATTGCCTTAAATACCTTATGGATAAGGTGGATATGATTCTGCTGATGTCTGTGAATCCCGGCTTTGGTGGCCAGTCGTTTATTCCTTCTACACTGGATAAGCTCCGCGAAGCCCGAGCGTTGATAGATGCATCCGGGTTCGATATTCGTCTGGAAATAGACGGGGGTGTCACCACCAAAAATATTCAGGAGATAGCAGCCGCAGGCGCTGATACCTTTGTGGCGGGGTCGGCGATCTTTAATGCTCCAGACTATGCTGAAGTTATTGGTCAAATGCGATCAGAGCTGGCGCGGGCTGCGGCTTAGCCTGCACTAGCAAAAAATTGCCGGTTTCCGCGGCTTGCCAAGACGCATGTCATCTGTACAATAAGCGGCTCTTAAAGCTTGGAGAGAGCTGTGCAAACAGCAAAGCGTAAAACCGTCGGCTCAATGTCGATGCATGAGGTCACTTGCTGGCGATGGTAGCCAGAGCATAACCACGACTTTAAATAGTCACGACTTGAAATAAATAGTCACGACCGTAAACGCTAATCTACTCTCCAGGACACATCATGAATTCGAAAGATTTTGCTGCTTTTACAGCACAGAACTACAATCGCATTCCGGTTAGCCGCGAGGTATTGGCTGATCTTGAAACCCCCATCAGTGCCTATCGCAAACTAGCAGAAGGGCCTTATTCGTACTTTTTCGAATCGGTTCAAGGCGGTGAGAAATGGGGGCGCTACTCCATCATCGGTCTTCCATGCCGCACAGTTCTCAAGGTGTATGGCTATCGCGCTGAGATTTGGGTGGATGGCGAATTACTGCAAAGTACTGAAGTGGAAGACCCTTTAAGCTACATCGAAGATTTTCAACAGCGCTATCGAGCCGCTCCCGATGCAGATCTACCGGTATTTCACGGTGGGCTGGTCGGCTATTTTGGCTACGATACGGTTCGCTATATTGAGCCCCGGCTGCAGCATAGCATGCCGCCTGATGAACTCGGTACGCCAGATATCCTATTGATGGTATCGGATGAAGTGCTGGTGTTTGACAACCTGGCGGGAACCATTCGCTTGGTGGTGAATTCCGATCCCGTCGCCGAGGGCGCTTATGAATTGGCTCAGTGGCGGCTTAAAGATTTGGAAACCCGCCTGCCGAGGCCTATGAAACCATTACCTCAAGTCGTACTGGACCCGTCGGGCAGTGAATTGCTCGAAGCCCAGGCAGCCTCCAATTTTACTCAGGAGCAGTATGAGAAGGCGGTAGAGCGGGTAAAAGAATATGTACTCGCAGGTGATGTGATGCAAACGGTGCCTTCGCAGCGAATGCGGTTGCCTTTCTCTGCTCCCCCGTTGAATTTGTACCGCGCACTGCGAAACCTTAATCCCTCACCCTACATGTATTTTCTAGACCTGGGAGATTTTCACATCGTCGGCTCTTCGCCTGAAATTCTGGCAAGGTCTGAAGATGGTTTGGTGACAGTGCGTCCGATTGCGGGAACTCGCCGACGCGGCCACAATGAAGCCGAAGATGCGGCCCTGGAAGCGGATTTACTGGCAGACCCGAAAGAACTTGCCGAGCACCTCATGTTGATCGACCTGGGTCGCAATGACGTCGGACGAATAGCGAAAACGGGATCGGTTAAGCTCACAGACAAGATGGTCGTCGAGAAGTATTCCCACGTGATGCATATAGTCTCCAATGTTACCGGGGAGCTTAAAGAGGGAAAGTCGGCTATTGATGTCCTGCGTGCCACTTTGCCAGCGGGAACATTGAGCGGCGCGCCCAAGATTCGCGCCATGGAAATTATCGACGAACTGGAACCGGCCAAACGCGGGGTCTACGGTGGCGCAGTAGGCTATATTTCTTGGGCGGGGGATATGGATACAGCGATCGCTATTCGCACCGCGGTGATTAAAGAGGGCAATCTGTATATACAAGCTGGCGGTGGTGTTGTGGCCGACTCCATTCCCAGGCTCGAGTGGGAGGAGACCCTGAACAAAGCGCGCGCTATTTTTAGGGCGGCATCTATGGCGTTGGCCAATAGCAATCCGGCGGAGGACTAAACATGTTACTGATGATTGATAACTACGATTCCTTTACTTATAACGTGGTGCAGTATCTGGGTGAGTTGGGTGCCGACGTCCATGTGGTGCGAAACGACGAGATCTTGGTGGATGATATCGAGGCACTGGCGCCGGAAAAAATAGTGATTTCACCCGGACCCTGCACGCCCAACGAAGCCGGTATCTCGATGGATGTTATTCGAGCTTATGCAGGCAAACTGCCTTTATTGGGGATTTGCCTGGGCCATCAGAGTATTGGTCAGGTGTTCGGAGGAACAGTAGTGCGGGCGCGCAGAGTGATGCATGGCAAAACTTCCCCGATTCACCACACCGGTGAGGGGGTTTTTCGCGGCCTGAGCGAGCCTTTCGAGGCGACCCGTTATCATAGTCTGGTTGTGCAACGAGACACGCTGCCCGATTGTTTGGAAATAACGGCCTGGACAGAAAACGAGGCCGGTGATGTCGACGAAATAATGGGGTTGCGGCATCGCGAATTGGCTATAGAGGGCGTTCAGTTTCACCCGGAGTCGATTTTGACGGCCCATGGCCACGATCTTTTGCGCAACTTCCTGGAGCAGTAAGTGGAGCCGACTATGAACATCCAGCAGGCCTTGGCCTCAGTCGTCGAGGGCGAAAACCTCACTCGCGAAGAAATGGCCGCGGTCATGCGGCAGGTCATGACGGGCGAAACCACTGATTCCCAGATAGCGGGTCTGTTGGTCGCTCTGCGAATGAAAGGCGAGACCATCGATGAAATAGCCGGTGCTGCCCAAGTCATGCGCGAGCTGGCGACTCCGGTGCGCATAACGGGAGATAACCTGGTCGATCTGGTTGGAACCGGCGGCGACGGGGCCAATCTGTTTAATGTCTCCACCGCTTCGTCTTTCGTTGTTGCAGCCTCGGGTGCAAAAGTTGCCAAGCACGGTAATCGGTCGGTTTCCAGCACTAGTGGTAGCTCTGACGTACTGGAGGAACTCGGTGTAGCTCTGGATCTAACAGCCGAGCAAGTTGGCCGTGCTATCGAAGACATTGGTATGGGCTTCATGTTTGCTCCTCTTCACCACCGTGCCATGCGCCATGCGATACGTCCCCGCAAAGAGCTGGGCATGCGAACAATATTTAACATACTCGGCCCTTTAACCAATCCCGCCGGCGTGAAACGTCAAGTGATTGGGGTGTTCTCGGCCGACTTATGCCGACCTATGGCTGAGGTTTTGCAACTGCTTGGCAGCGAGCACGCCTTGGTGGTGCATTCGGCGGACGGTCTTGATGAGATTTCGATTGCGGCTGAAACTCTGGTCGTTGAACTCAAAGACGGTGCTATTAGCCAGTACAGCATCAGCCCCGAGGATTTTTCAATGGACCGGCAGGACTTATCGGGACTTTCTGTCAACGGAGCAAAAGAGTCGGCCGCGCTGATTCGTGGGGCTCTGTCAGGGTTCACTGATGCCCCCGCGAAAAAAGCGGCGGCGATCGTAGCCTTGAATGCAGGCGCCACCATTTACGTCAGTGGTATTGCCACTTCGCTGGCGGCGGGTGTGGCCATGGCAGAGGATTTGATCTCTACCGGACAGGCCTGGGAGAAACTCAGGGAGTTCGTCGATTTTACGCAGCTAGTGAGTGCGAATTCAGGGAAATAGTATGGCCAGTTCAACACCCACCATCTTGCGTAAAATTATTGAACGGAAATACCGGGAGGTTGCCGAGCGACGGTCAAAGCGGTCTCTGTATTCTCTGGAGCAGGAGATTGCAGAGCAGACTTCAACGCGTGGCTTCGCGGGCGCCTTAACAGCACAGCTTCAGTCCGAGCGCGCCGCCGTTATTGCAGAAGTCAAAAAGGCATCGCCTAGCAAAGGAATTATTCGCGAGGACTTTCGCCCAGCCCAGATTGCCGCCAGTTATCAAGCTGGCGGAGCCACCTGCCTGTCGGTGCTGACAGACATAGATTTCTTCCAGGGAGGTGATGAGTATTTGCGCCAGGCCCGAGCCGCCTGCGACCTACCGGTATTGCGCAAAGATTTCACGGTCGATCCCTACCAGGTGATTGAAGCCAGAGCGATAGGTGCCGATGCTGTTTTGCTAATTGTGGCGGCCTTGGAACAACGCCAAATGCTGGAGCTAGCGCAAGCTGCTGATGAGGTGGGTGTCGATGTTCTTGTTGAGGTACATGACCGAGCTGAGTTGGAGCGGGCTGCGGAATTATCGACAATCCTGCTGGGCATTAACAACCGCGATCTACATACCTTTGACACGAATCTTAACACCACCATCGACCTGTTGCCGTATATTCCCAATGACAAATTGGTGATTACTGAAAGTGGTATTCACACCGCCGAACATATTGCATTGATGCGCGAGCATGGGGTATGCGCATTTCTAGTGGGCGAAGCTTTTATGCGCGAACCTGAACCGGGTGAGAAACTTCGTGAGATGTTCTTCTAAACCCGCTGGCAGCCGGTGGTCTAGCGGGTTCCGTGAACCACCATTGTTTTTCCCGCTACGGCAACCAGGCCTTCCTGTTCGAGTGATTTCAGAACCCGTCCTGCCATTTCTCTGGAGCAGCCGACAATCTTTCCCAATTCCTGGCGCGTGACCTTAATTTGCATTCCGTCAGGATGCGTCATGGCATCGGGCTGTTTGCTTAGGTCCAGCAGGGTGTGAGCCACACGACCGGAGACGTCGACAAAGGCCAAATCTTTGAGCTTTAAGGTAGTTTGTCGAAGGCGGGCAGACATTTGTCTGGCAATGGCAAACAGGATGTCGGGGAATTGGCCGCGAATCTGATGAAAGCGCTCGTGCGTTATTTCTGCCACTTCACATTGGGTTCTGGCAATAATTTCGGCACTGCGCATTTCGCTCTCAGCGGTGAAGAGGCTCATCTCTCCAAAGAAATCTCCCGGGTTGAGGTAGCTCACAACCATTTTGTGATCTTTGTCGTCGTCATCTTCCACCATCACCGATACGGAACCTTCGAGAATGATGAACAGGGAATCGCTTTGCTCTCCTTCGCGAAGAATGACACTTTTCGATTTATGAATCTGGCGCTGGCAGTGCCTGAGAAAGCTCTCGATAGTGGGAATAGCGTTGATTATTTGGGGTTTGATCACCCTGTGTGCTCCCGATTTGTGGTTTGTAGTTTTTTGATGATTCTACCGCAGGAACGCCGCAAGTAAAACGGTACTTGTTGTGCTAAAGTTTTCGCCCCACGGGCCGATGGCAACCGGGGTTAATAGAACGCAGTCAGGGGATATTTAAGCGATGAAAGCAACGGTAAAGTGGATGGATGGCGCCATGTTTGTGGGTGAATCCGGAAGTGGACATACAGTGGTCATGGACGGTCCTGAAGACCTCGGAGGCCGCAATATGGGTGTCAGGCCGATGGAGGCTCTGTTGCTGGGTGTAGGTGGTTGTGCCATTTATGACGTCTTGAGTATGCTTAAAAAGTCCCGTCAGCAGGTGGTCGACTGCCGCGTAGAGGTGCAGGCTGAGAGGGCTGACGCAGTTCCCGCAGTGTTTACCAGTATCAACCTGAACTTTATTGTCACCGGTCGTGCTCTCAAAGAAACTCAAGTGAAGCGCGCCGTTGAGTTATCTGCGGAGAAGTACTGCTCGGCTTCAATTATGCTCGGCGCGGCTGGAGTGGAAATGAGTCACAGCTATGAGATTGTTGAAACTGAGGCTTAGATTCGGTAACTACTTTTGGTCATAAGCTGCGAAACCGCGGCCATGATGTTTTTAACAGGCCCGGGCAATTCAGCTCCGCCCGCCGCTAGCGCTTTTTCACCGTGGTGTTGCTCGTCTTTCAACATTTGCTGGAGAATAAGCTGAGATTTTCGATCTTCTTCGGGCAGGCTTTTAAGGTGATCCTTCAGATGGTTACAGACCCTCTCTTCGGTGGCTGCAACAAAACCCAGGCTCCACTTGTCGCCAATGGCACCGGCTGCGGCACCGAGCGCGAAGGATAGACCGTACCAGGCGGGATTCAATACGCTGGTATGGCTGTCGAGTTGGTCCAGACGCTCCTCGCACCACAGCAGGTGATCAATTTCTTCCTGCGCTGACTGCTGCATATCTTCGCGCACTTCGGGAAGCTTTGCGGTTAGCGCCTGGCCCTGATACAGCGCCTGAGCGCAAACTTCTCCGGTGTGATTGACTCGCATCAAACCCGCAATATGTCTGCGTTGTTCGGTGTCTAGTTCTGCTTCGCTGTGGCCTTCGGCGGGGGAGCGGCGCTCGGCCTGGTGGCCACTATTGCTGAGCGTGCGCAATACCGAATCGGCTTCGCCTATGAGTCTATCCAGCATTGAAAGTTGTCGTTCGCGCATAGTGCTAATATCTTGCTTAGTTGTCCTGACGACTCTGACTATAGCGCTGTATTGCGCGCCAGCCAATATCCCGACGTAAGATCATACCTTCCCAGCTGATTTTGTCTGCAGCCTGATAGCAATCTTTTTGGGCAGTAGCGATACAGTCCCCCAGTGCTGTCACGCACAACACTCGGCCTCCACTGGTGACAAGTTCTTCCCCCGAGGCGGAGGTGCCCGCATGGAAGACTTTGATATTGTCGTTTTGGGGCGCATCCAGCCCGCTGATGGTGGCGCCTTTATCGTAGCTTGCCGGATAGCCACCGGCTGCTAATACAACGCCGATGGCACAGCGATCGTCCCACTGGGCCTGCGCCTGATCCAGCTTGCCATCGAGTGCCTGCAGGCAGAGATCCACGAGATCCGATTTCAGTCGAACCATAATAGGCTGTGTTTCCGGGTCGCCAAAACGGCAGTTGTACTCGATGACTTTTGGTTCGCCCGCCGCCGAAATCATGAGGCCAGCGTAGAGAAAGCCTGTATAGGCATTGCCCTCTGCCGCCATCGCGCGCACCGTCGGCAGAATAACTTCATCCATGACGCGCTGGTGCACCTGCTGATCCACAACAGGTGCAGGGGAGTACGCACCCATGCCGCCAGTATTGGGCCCGGTGTCGCCTTCGCCAATGCGTTTGTGATCCTGGCTGGTAGCCATCGCCAATACGTTCTCGCCGTCTACCATAACAATGAAGCTAGCCTCTTCGCCTTCGAGAAATTCCTCGATAACCACGCGGCATCCAGCTTCGCCAAAACTATTTCCAGATAACATATCGGTAACAGCCGTTTCTGCCTGCTCCATTGTTTCTGCAACGATGACACCCTTACCAGCGGCAAGGCCATCGGCCTTTACGACGATAGGGGCGCCGTGCTTTCGCAAATAGGCCAAGGCTGGTTCGACTTCAGTAAAGTTGCCGTAGCTTCCTGTGGGTATATTGTTTCTCGCCAGAAAGTCTTTGGTAAAGGCTTTAGAGCCTTCGAGCTGAGCGGCTCCCTTGCGCGGGCCAAAGCACGGCAGTGCGCGAGTCTCGAAGTAGTCGACGATACCTTCTACTAGCGGGACTTCCGGACCGACGATTGTGAGGCCGACATTATTTCTTTCAGCAAAATCTGCCAAAGCTGTGAAATCCAGACCATCGATGGGAATGTTTTCAATGCCTGCTTCGCCGGCCGTGCCTGCATTCCCAGGAGCGACGTACACGGTTTCAACATCCGCCGATTGCGCTGCCTTCCAGGCCAGGGCGTGTTCTCGGCCACCACTGCCAATAATCAGAATATTCATCAGTGACGGAAATGTCGCATGCCGGTATAAACCATCGCCATACCGTGCTCGTCGGCAGCTGCAACGACTTCATCGTCGCGCATTGAGCCTCCGGGTTGTATCACTGCGGCAATACCGGCTTGCCCTGCGTTGTCGATACCATCGCGAAAGGGGAAGAAGGCGTCTGATGCCATGACGGAACCGCGAACCTCTAGGCCCGCATGCTCGGCTTTAATCCCGGCAATGCGAGCAGAGTTAATCCGGCTCATCTGGCCTGCACCCACACCTACGGTTTGGCCATTATTGGCATAAACGATCGCGTTTGATTTTACGAACTTGGCGACCTTCCAGGCGAACAACAGATCTTCTAACTGAGCAGGAGTAGGCTGTACCTTGCTGACGATTTTGAGATCAGCTAGCCCGACCATGCCCATGTCTCGGTCCTGAATCAGCAAGCCGCCATTGACGCGTTTGTAATCAAGGGCTGGGCCAGATGCGGTCCACTCGCCGCAGGCTAGTAGTCGAAGGTTTTTCTTTGCAGCGATTATCGCAATCGCAGCGTCGCTCACCGTGGGGGCGATAATGACTTCGACAAACTGGCGCTCGACGATGGCGGCGGCGGTGGTGGCATCCAGCTCTCTGTTAAAAGCGATGATTCCGCCAAATGCAGACTCAGGATCAGTAGCAAAGGCGAGATCATAGGCTTCGCCAATACTATTGGCGACCGCCACCCCACAGGGGTTGGCGTGTTTTACGATGACACAGGCGGGGACATCGAAGTTCTTAACACATTCCAGTGCAGCGTCAGTGTCGGCTACGTTGTTGTAAGACAGCTCTTTGCCCTGCAGCTGTTTGGCGGTGGCTATGCCAGCCTCTGCAGGTTTGGATTCTACGTAGAAAGCAGCCGCCTGATGGGGGTTCTCTCCGTAGCGCATTTCCTGAACCTTATTGAACTGCGTGTTGAAGGTGCGCGGGAAGTTTTCGCTACCACCGGGCACCAACTTGCCAAAATGATTGGCAATCGCGCCGTCGTAAGCAGCGGTGTGTTCATAAGCTTTGATAGCAAGATTGAAGCGGGTTTCCAGAGCGGTTGCGCCGCTGTTAGCCTGCATTTCACCGAGTACTTCGCTGTAGTCTGAGGCGTTGACAACAATGTTCACGAAACGATGATTCTTAGCTGCGGCGCGAACCATCGTGGGCCCGCCTATATCAATATTCTCAACCGCATCTTCGAGTGTGCAGCCGGGTTTGGCTACCGTGGCCTCAAAGGGATACAAATTCACCACTACCATGTCGATTGCATCGATGTCGTATTCTTTCATTACCTCATCATCTTGCCCGCGGCGGGCCAGAATTCCCCCGTGTACCTTGGGGTGGAGAGTTTTTACCCGGCCGTCCATCATTTCTGGAAAGCCGGTGTAGTCGGCAACTTCAGTGACTTGCAGTCCCCCCTCACTGAGCAGGCGATAAGTGCCGCCTGTTGAGAGCAGCGCTACACCCATTTCCGCCAGAGCGGTGGCGAACTCGAGAATGCCAGATTTGTCGGATACGCTGATTAATGCGCGGTTTACTTTCACTAGATTAGGAGCGGTCATCAGAGCTTGCGTGCCTTTATAGAGGTGAGAATTTTTTGGTGATTAATCTTGATCTTTGCCGATCAACTTGTATTGCTTGAGTTTTTTACGCAAGGTTCCGCGATTCAGGCCTAGCATGATGGAGGCCTTGGTTTGGTTGTTGCGGGTGTATTTCATGATTTCAGTGAGCAGAGGCGCTTCTATTTCGGCCAGCACCATCGGGTAAACATCCGTCGCCAATTGTCCGTCTAGCTCCTTCAAATATTGCTGCATGGCAATAGTGACAGCGTCGCGCAAATTATCTCCGTGCTTGAATTGCTCCTGTGCCTCTTCGCCACTGCCGGCTGGGGTATCGCTGGGCTCTTGTGTGTTTGTCAGGAGTTCCGTTCTTGTCATGCCGCCATTACCTCATTAAATCTGTGCTGGAAGAAGTGATTGATAAACCGTTTTTGTTCGGCGGCCATCGTCAGCGCGTTAAACGTTCGGCGATAGCCAATGTGCTGCTCTGGGTCGTTTGAAGGTATTTTCTGTAAGTACCACGAAAGGTGCTTGCGTGCGATTCGCACGCCCATGAACTCGCCGTAAAACGCATGGAGTTCTTCAACATGGCGCAGTATCAAGGCGCGCTGTTGTTCTTGAGAGGGGGCCTCTGCGGTGAGCCCAGTTTCCAGTTTGTGGGCTATCTGCCCACACAGCCAGGGTTGTCCCTGAGCAGCTCTGCCAATCATGATGCCGGCGGCGCCGGTGTGGGCGAGAACCGCAGCTGCCTGGTCGGCTGTGGTGATGTCGCCGTTGGCGTAAATGGGAAATTCCGTCGCCTCGACAATCTGCGCGATGGTGTCGTATTCAGCGTCGCCACGGAATGCGCAGGCGCGACTTCGACCGTGTACTGCTAAAGCGCTGATCCCTGATTGCTCGGCAATACGCGCAATAGTGACGCCATTGCGAGATTCCGGGCTGGTCCCCGTGCGAATTTTCAGCGTAACCGGAACCTCAACCGCCGCGACTACGGCCTCAAGAATGGAGCGCACTAATGGCTCATCTTGCAGCAGGGCGGAGCCGGCCGCTTTGCGACAGACCTTCTTTGCCGGGCAGCCCATATTGATGTCGATGATCTGCGCTCCACGCGTCACATTAAACTGCGCGGCTTCGGCCATCTGTTGCGGATCGTTACCGGCGATTTGCACTGAGCGCGGCTCAACTTCTCCGTCGTGGCGAGAGCGCAACAGCGTTTTATTTGTATCGCGTAATTTTGGATTGCAGCTGATCATCTCGGACACTACCAATCCAGCACCCAGCTCGCGACAAAGACGGCGAAAGGGTAGGTCGGTCACTCCTGCCATCGGTGCCAGTGCCACGCGATTTGGGAGCTTGTAGGGTCCGATTTCAATCATGGAAAATTATCAGAAGATGGCCGAAAAAAGAGGCGGTATGATACTCGACCCCCCGCACAGGGGAAAGCAAATCTGTGCAAAAAATCGTCTATTGCCGAGGTGGCTCGCGCCTTTACAAAATTCATCTGGCTAGTGCGGAATGCCCCGATGAAACCCGCGCGTACTTGCGTCGGTGCTACTGTCCGGTGTTATCAGTTAAGATTGTTTCCGCAAGGTCTACTAAGATAATTATTACGCGGCTCACAGGACACTCGATTTATGAACATTCAGTGGCAAGTTAGCTCTACTTTATATCCTTTACTGACGGCTCTAATCTTGGCTTTGAGTTTAAGTAGCTGCGTCACAAGCGGTCCAGTGGCGAAGCAATGTAACGGTGTTGAACAGACAAGCTCCCGGAAGTTTTTGCAACAGGTCACTCACAATAGCGCCATTGTAAAATGGCGGGGTGACGGTCAGGGCGCGTGCTTCGGTGAAGATGAATCGGCATTGGAGCTTTATATCGCGGCTAGTGCGGAAGGCAGCCATCAGGTAGCCTATCTTGAAGGATTAAAACCGGATACGACCTACTTCTATTCCATTGGCGGTGCGGCGGTCGGGGGCGAAGGTCAGCGGTTTCGCACGGCACCCAATCCTGGGGAAACACCGGCTGACGGCAATACTCATATTTGGCTTCTTGGCGATTCCGGCACTGCAACCGAGCAGTTTCGCGGACACTATTCCCATCCCGGCGAAGCTCTTGCCGTTAAGGAAGGCTTTTTAAAATACAACGCAGAGCAGGCTGGTGGAGAGCCTCTGGATATGCTGCTGCTGCTGGGGGACAACGCTTATCTTGAAGGAACTGATGCCCAGTGGCAGGGTGCGTTCTTCGACGTCTACCCTGACATCATCGGCAGCACGCCAACCTGGCCCACGATAGGAAACCACGAAATGGGCGCTGCCCCGCTGGACATCTGTCTGTTCACTAAAATTCTGGCGTGTGAAAACGGACCTGTAGTCATGCCTGTGGGTGGGGTTAGCCAATCTTCCGATCCTGCGAGTTACGACAGTAACGGCGATGGTCCCGACGTTGGCGGACTGCCGTATCTGACTATATTCAACCTGCCCAGTCGCGGCGAAGCCGGTGGGGTGGCGAGCGGAACCGAGCAATATTATTCCTTCGACCACGGTAATGTGCATGTCGTCAGCCTGGATTCGCAGCTGTCGAATCGTGACCCAGCGCAGAGAGTGGCGATGCGTGATTGGCTGATCGATGATTTGAATCACAATGCCATGGATTGGACGATTGTTATATTCCATCACCCTCCTTACTCCAAGGGGGAGAACCACGATTCTGATCGGGAACAGCAGGAGATCGATATGCGTGAGACCTTTGCTCCAGTGTTTGAAGATTATGGCGTTGATGTTATCTACGGAGGTCATGCCCATTCCTATGAGCGCTCCTGGTATATCAACGGCCATCATGGAAAATCCAGCAGCTTTGATGCTGATCAACACGCTGAGCTTGACTCAAGCGGCGCGCCCTCGCTGGGCCAGGGCGATGATCACTATCATCAGGTGAGCCAGGCTAGCGGCAGTGACGATAAGGCGGTTTATACCGTCGCAGGAAACGCGGGCAAAGCGGATGAGGAGAACCCTTGCAAGGAGGGGCAGATATTTGGCTGTACACCAAACGATTGGCTGTCGCACCCGGCACATCGGACATTTGACGGGACGATCGAGGGGGCACGGTCCCATGGTCTGGCCCGGCGCGGCAGTGTGGTGGTGGATGCGACTGCAGATACCCTGACCTCACGCTTTGTGGATGAGCACGGCGAGGTATTGGATCATTTCGTTATTAGCCGTTAGCTCCTGACCCCATGAAATTTAACGGTGTTTTGTTGGCTATTTGTCTGCTCCTTCCCCCGGGTGCGGCAATGGCCCATCCCGGTGCAGACAGCCGTGTCGCGCGATTGACCCATTTGATCGAGGACAATCCCGGGCAACAGCAACTGTTTATTCTGCGTGGTGGCATCCACTCTCACGAGGGTGACTGGCAATTGGCAGAACAAGACTTTGAGCGGGCGCAAAGTCTAGGTGATTCTGCTGACGCGGAGTTCGAATGGGGTCTCCTGCACTATCGGCGTGGAGACTATGTGCAGGCGCGACAGGCCTTGAGCCGATATCTGCACAAATACCCTGACCATGGACAGGCGTTGCTCTACAAAGCCAGAGCGGCGCAGGAAATGGGAGACGCGCAGTCAGCGGTGGTGGATTTTCTCGCATACATTGCCACCGCGGAAGCGCCACAACCCGGCGATATCCTTGCGGCAGCAGAGCTTCTTGCGGAAAAATCTGCCGATGGAATCAATAGGGCTGTGGATTTATTAGATAGGGGAATGTCGCAACTGGGGGTTCAACCACAGCTGCAACGCTACGCCATTGCCCTGGAATTGAAACGCGGAGAAACGGCTCTCGCTGTGGAGCGATGTCAAACATTGGAAGCCGGGCTGGGATCCAGCCCGCATTGGAAGTTTGAGATGGCACAATTGCTGTTGCTAGACAATCGGGGCCGTGAAGCTTGGTTGTTATTGAATCAGGCTGAGGTCCAACTTGGGCAGCTACGGCCTACGCCTGCTCGTCGAGCCTTGAACCGCAGTATTGAGGAACTTAAGTTGTCCTGAGCGTGGTTTTAGAAAATGTTATGCAAAAAAAGGAGCCCAGGGGCTCCTTTTTTATTGGGCTGTAAAATTTGCTCGCCTAGTTACTTCTTCAATTGCATCTTAATAGTGCTCTCTGTGGCCTTGCCATAGGGCGGCAACATTCCACCTAGCTTAGCGACATTCACTTTGGCCTGTCGATACACCGATTTTGCATGACTGAAGTTCTTAAAGCCGGCAATACCGTGATAGGAGCCGGTTCCACTGGGGCCGACGCCGCCGAAGGGCAGCTCCTCTTGAGTTACCTGCATAATGACATCGTTGATACAGGCTCCACCTGAGGTTGTGCGAGTTAACACCGCTTCCTCCTCCTCCTTGTCCTCGCCGAAGTAGTACGCGGCCAGAGGTCTTGGATTGGCGTTGACGAAAGTAATAGTCTCTTCGAATTCCTTGTAAGTCTTGATCGGCAGCAGCGGGCCGAACAGCTCTTCCTGCATAACCTTCATGTCGTCTGTAGGTTCTGCAATCAGGGTCGGCGGTATTTTGCGTGTGTTTTTCTGATTGCTGAAATCTTCATTCGCAGGGTTCAGGGGAATGACCTTAACGCCTCGCTCTTGCGCTTCGGCTAGATAGCCGTTCAGGCGATCATAATGACGATCATTAATCATTGAAGTGTACTCATCGTTGTCGAGGAGCTTGGGATACATTTCTGCGACCGCTTTTTGCGCCGCTGCAATGACTTCGTGCAATTTCTCTTCCGGAACCATCAGGTAATCCGGGGCCAGGCATATCTGGCCGGCGTTGAGTGTCTTGCCGACCATGATGCGGGCAACGCTTTTCTCGATATCGGCGCTGCGCGAGATGATGACCGGTGATTTGCCGCCCAGTTCCAGGGTGACAGGCATCAGATTGGGAGCCGCCGCTGCCAGGATGTGCTTGGCGATGGATGTCGCTCCGGTGAACAACAGGTGGTCGAAAGCCAAGCTGGAAAAGGCTTGTCCGACCTCGGGGCCGCCGTCAAAAATAGCCACTTCTTTTTCGTCCCAGGCTTCCTTCACCATTTCCGCCATTACCGCAGAGGTATGGGGTGTGAATTCCGAGGGCTTGATCATCGCCCGATTGCCTGCAGCAAGAATTCCGGCCAGCGGGCCAAAGGTTAGATTCACGGGGAAGTTCCAGGGAGAGATGACACCAACAACACCCAGTGGTTGGTACTCGATACGAGAGCGCCCTCCTAGAAGGTTCAGTGGAAACATAGTGGGGCGTTTCTCGGGCTTCATCCAGCTGCGCAAGTGTTTTTTCGCATGATTCATGGGTCCTACGGACGCAGCGACGTCAGTTATTAGCGAAACTTCACGTGAGCGGCAGCTGAAATCCTCATTGAGAGCGGCGACTAATTTGTCTTGGTATTTAAGAATGGCATCGATCCCTCGCTCGAGCCGGTCGATACGAGACTCAGCAGTCACAGCCCCTTCTGTCAGATAATCCTCGCGCTGTGCCTTTAACACAGCATTCATTTGCGCGGCGATGTCTTCCTGAGTGTGAATTGTTTCCGGTGCGTTCATAGATCTGCTCCTCTACGCTTGCTGCGTGGATTTTCAAATTGGTCGTTAACTCATCAGTATAGGCCCTATTTGCCAAAACCTAATGACAAATAGCGGTTAAATGTGGCCAGAGGAGGGCTGTGAAGCGCTTAACGATTGCCTGATACGGGCCGGGAAGAATTGCCGTCCGCTGAGCCGGAGCGGCCTCCATGGCGTCGTGAAGGTGCAGCCCCTTCAGGACGAGCGTGCCCGTCGCTGCCTCTGCCTCTAGCCGAGTTGGAATTACGCGCTTTATGGCCTTTGCCAGGCTTGTGCGCTCGCGTGGGCTTGTGGGCTCTTTGCAATGTTCCACTGGCGGGAAGATCGTGGTCGGGTTCAAAACCGTCGATCGTTTCGCGGGGAATGTGCTTTTGGATCAATCTTTCGATGTCTCTGAGCTGTTTGACTTCATCAGCGCACACCAGCGAATAGGCAGTTCCGGATGAACCCGCGCGACCGGTGCGGCCTATTCTATGCACGTAGTCTTCCGGCACATTGGGCAGATCAAAGTTGACGACTTGAGGGAGTTGTTCTATGTCGAGGCCGCGAGCCGCGATATCGGTGGCCACCAGAACTCTAATTTCGCCCTGTTTGAATCCTGCAAGCGCCCGAGTGCGTGCTCCCTGGCTTTTGTTGCCATGAATGGCTGAGGCCTGAATATCGTGTTTTTCTAAATACTGTGCCAGCTTGTTAGCGCCGTGCTTGGTGCGCGAAAACACCAGTACCTGTTCCCAGTTGTTCTCCTTTACCAGGTGGGCGAGCAGGGCGGGCTTTTGCTTTTTGTCCACTGGATATAAATGTTGCTCCACCGTATCGGCGGTGGCATTGGCTACATTGACGGTTATTTCAACGGGGTTGTGGAGAATCTTGTTCGTCAGTGTTCGAATCTCTGGGGCAAAGGTGGCGGAGAACATCAGGTTCTGACGTTTTTCTGGAAGAACAGCCAGTATCTTGCGAATGTCGTGGATAAAACCCATGTCCAGCATGCGGTCTGCTTCATCGAGTACCAAAATCTCCAGGTCATCGAAGCGGATGGCCTTTTGGCCGTATAAATCCAGGAGACGCCCAGGAGTGGCGACCAATATGTCTACGCCGCGCCGCAGTTTCATCAACTGCGGATTGATCTTGACGCCGCCAAAAACCACGGTAGAAGTCAGTGGCAGGTTGGCACCGTAAGTGGTGACGCTATCTTGAATCTGAGCCGCAAGCTCGCGGGTAGGGGTCAGGATTAACACCCGTGTTCGGTTGGCCTTGGCACGTTCCCCGGAGCTCAATCGCTGAAGAATAGGCAGGGTGAACGCAGCGGTTTTACCGGTTCCGGTTTGGGCGGCGGCCATTACATCGCGGCCTTCCAAAACTGCAGGTATTGCCTGGGCTTGAACGGGTGAAGGTTCGGTGTAGCCTTTCTCTTTCACTGCGCGCAGCAGCGATTCGGACAGACCGAGTTCGTCAAATGTCATACGTATCTCAAATAGGTTGGCGTAGCTGGGGTAAATCCCCGCTCTTGCGAGGGGGCGCATCTTACAGAAATGTGGCGCAAAGGGGAATAGGGTGATGTTGGCAGTTTCGCCTGCAGCGACATCAGAATTTTCGACTTGGCAACCGGGCAATGAGCTGCTAAAAAGTAACCATGAACGAAGATACTGTAATTCACGACACACGGACTCCCTCACCTCCCTATGGTTACTCTCGGGAGTGTATTCATTCTCGCGAGGAACAAATACACATAGTGGCGGAGTTTCACGCCCACAAAATTCGCCCCAGCCGCATTGCCTATCGGATAGGTATTGATATCGCCTTCATTGAAGAACTCATTGCCGGAGAAGTCGAAGCGGGTAGGTTTGAGCGCATGGTCGCTCACTATCGCAGTCAGCGTTACTCCAAGCGGATGAAGGACTCTCGCCGTCGCAAAGGTGTTGTGCAGTACGAAATGCAGCAAAAAATTGAAAAAGAGTTCACGCAGGAGGTCGATCTCTAAAGGCAGCCGGTGCATAATCTGCCACCTCAAACTTATCCACGTCGAGAGCGCACCATGAATTCTTTGGAAATTTGGCACGAGATAATGCGAAATCGGACTCCAGAGCGACTGGAGGAAATTATTGCGGATGATTGTGTTTTTTATTCTCCGGTTGTTCATACCCCCCAAGTTGGGAAAAAGGTGACTCTGTTGTATTTGGCTGGCGCCTCGAATGTTTTTAATGATAGCTTTAGCTATACCAAGGAGATTGTGTCCGAAAAACACGCCATGCTGGAGTTCTCTTGCGAAGTAGATGGCATCATGATCAATGGTGTGGATATCATGAGTTTTGATGACGAGGGCAAGATTAACGAATTCAAAGTGATGGTTCGTCCGCTGAAAGGCGTCAACATGTTGCACGGCAAGATGCGCGATATGCTGGAACAACTCACTGCTCAAGCAGGCTGAACGTTTCTCCTTAACAATATGATATTAGCATCGCCAACGTGTAATCAACGATTCAGCCGCCTCACCCTTGGCGTGGTCATGGCTGCGTTGCTGTTTTTGTCGGCGATACACGTGGTCTAAGCCGGGCATTTACACCTCGACATAAGCTCGACGGCTGAATGTTTGCTGTGCCATGACACGCCCAAAGTGGGAATGTCTGCCAGCTCCAGCGCAAGCAAGGTGTTTTACAAACCTCAAGCGCAGCTTATGGTCATTCATTTCTTCAAGCCTTCTTCCCGTTCAGTACTGCCCGCTTCCAGAGTTCTCCCCGCAATTTTCTGAAACTGATGTTTTCTCTTTTTCAAACTTCACAGTATTGGCCGGTGATGAGTTCAGTCGCGCCGCGTCATCGAGTATTGATGACACATTGAGTAACACACCGGATCTGGCCAACGCATCCTTTGGCCCGGGTGTAGGTCAGCCCGTGATTCGCGGGCAGCAGGGGTTTCGTGTCACTGCCTTTGCAAAACGGCACCGGCAGTGCCGTCGAAGGTGTAGCGAATGTTATAGGTGGCCGCATGCCAACTTCTGTTGAAGAGGGTTTCAGCGGCGGCGGTGAAATCAGGCACGACAGTGTCTCAGATATGGATACGATAGTGGCTCGGCTGGACGCCGGAGTGGGTGACTTCGCATGGCATGTCGATGGTTTGTACCGAGATTGGACCAATCTGGAGGTTCCAGGGTATAGCGCAGGTTCACCGGAATCTTTGGAAGAAGCGACTCGTGGACATATCGAAAACACGGATGGCATAACTAGCAACTTTACACTTGGCGCAAGCTATCACCTTGCCGATGGTTTCGCAGGCATGGCGGTTAGTAGGCTTGAAAACGATTATGGAATCCCCCCGGGTGGGCATGAGGAGGAATAGGAAGAGCATGATGAACATGAGGAAGAAAAGGACAGGGTCCGCCTGGAAGTACAATAGACGCGTTATGACGGAGCTCTTCGCTAGCATGATCTCGTTCAAGGTCTGGAAATCCTGTGCACCTTTCTGACGTATACCGACTACGAGCACGTTGAGATAGAGCCGGGCGGGGCGTTGTGTGCCCTCTTCAGCAACGAAACCTGGGAGAGTAGGTTGGAGTTAGTGCACGAAACGGTAGGCCCATTCCACTGTGCTGCTGGCTTACAGGTCAGAGAAGGTACCTTCAGTGCCATAGGGGAGGCGACGGAATCGATTTCATCGGGCCTGGCGCTTTTTGTTGCAGAAAGAGCGCCTGCTATCGAAGAGCTGTTCTCAAATGTAGGCGCGGCGGATGAGGAAGAATTGATTGTTCATGCGGCGACAGGGTCTGCTGAGGTGGGCAACCTGAATTTGGACACGGAGGTTTCCTCCAATATAGACATTTCGTTTCGCTGGTCCTCAGAAGCGGGTTTTGGTACTGATTTGAGGGTGCAAATCCTACAATCAGACGATCTGTTTGGAGTCTGCTCACAGTAGGCTCAGTTTTAAGACCTGCATCGATGTTACCGCATTGGGCCGTAACAGGCGGATTACTTGCAGTACTGCTAAGCTTGCTACACAAGTGACATAGTACCGCAGCCATTGCAAGGCGGTGGCTGCACTGTATAATCCCCCGCCGTCGTGGCTGGCAGGTCTAAACTTATCCCAAGGTAACATCATGTCTTCAGAAAATCCGGTAACCAGCTTTTCCCAGCTGAACCTCCCCGCTTCTATCCAAAAAGCACTCGATGACGTGGGTTATGAAACGCCTTCTCTGATTCAGGCTCAGACGATCCCACATATGCTTGAAGGGGTCGATTTGTTGGGTCAGGCCCAGACAGGGACGGGAAAGACGGCAGCCTTTGCGGTGCCGATACTGGCGAGATTAGATCTAAAGCAAAAAACACCCCAGGTGCTGGTACTAGCACCGACCCGGGAGTTGGCGATTCAAGTGGCCGAGGCGTTTCAGACCTATGCCAAACACATTCCGGGCTTTCGCGTTTTGCCGGTCTACGGCGGGTCCGACTATCGCGGCCAGCAACGTCAGCTGGAGCGAGGTGTCCATGTTGTTGTGGGAACCCCTGGCCGTGTTATGGATCACATGCGGCGCAAGACGATGGACCTTTCGAAGCTGAAGACCTTGGTGTTGGATGAAGCCGATGAGATGCTTCGCATGGGCTTTATTGATGATGTGGAATGGATTCTGGAGCAAACTCCAGACGGCCGCCAGATAGCCTTGTTTTCAGCGACCATGCCCACTGCTATTCGCCGCATCGCACAGAAGTATCTGACGGACCCCAAAGAAGTGACCATAAAGATGAAGACGGTCACCAACGAATCGATTCGCCAGCGTGTCTGGATGATGGCCGGTAGCAGTAAACTTGATGCTCTCACACGGATTCTTGAAGTTGAAGAGTTCGATGCCATGATCGTTTTCGTGCGCACTCGGATCGCAACGACAGAGCTAGCGGATAAACTCTCCGCAAGAGGGTATGCCTGTGCCGCGATTAATGGGGATATCGCTCAGAAGTTGCGAGAGAAAACGATAGAAAACCTTAAGTCGGGCAAGTTGGATATTCTTGTGGCAACCGATGTGGCTGCCAGAGGGCTGGACGTCACGCGCATTAGCCATGTGATCAATTACGACATCCCCTACGATGTTGAAGCCTATATTCACCGTATCGGCCGCACCGGCAGAGCGGGCCGGCAGGGAGATGCCATATTATTTGCAGCTAATCGAGAGCGTAGACTGCTCGGAGCTATTGAAAAAGCGACGGGTAAGTCTATTGAGAAAATGCAGCTACCCACCGCTGAAGAAGTCACTGATAAGCGGGTAGGTAAATTTAAACAGCGCATTACTGAAGTGCTCGACACTCGCAAGTTGGAAGTTTACCGGAAGTTGATTGATGAATATCAGCACGAATACGGTGTTCCTGTTGTAGAGATAGCCGCAGCGCTAGCCGCTTTGGCCGAGGGTAAATCGTCTCTATTCGCATCGCCACCTCCTCCGAAGCGCAGCGATGAAAAGCCCTCAAAAGACAGCAGAGATGCCCAGAGTAAATCTGGAAGGACCGCTAGGGAAAAGGCGCCGGCAACAAGCAAGCCCGATGCCGCTAAGAGCCAGCCTGGCGATGAAAAACCGCGGCGCAAAAAAATGGACGTACCACCGCCGGAAAAAGATATGCAACGCTATCGTCTTGAAGTCGGTTTAGAGCATGGTGTTAAGCCGGGAAATATTGTTGGTGCCATAGCCAACGAAGCCGAGCTGGACAGCGAGTATATTGGCCGCATCGAGATATACGATGATTACAGTACGGTCGATCTTCCCGAGGGTATGCCCAAGGAATTATTTAAGCACTTGAAGAAGGTAAGAGTTAGCGGTCAGCGTCTGGATATCTCGAAAATAGGCAAAGACAGCAAGGTGTTTGAGGACGCAAAAAGCTCAGCTTCAAAGGAAAGTAAGCGTGATAGGCCAGAGAAGCCTACCTCAAAGAAAACTATTGATGCTGCGCAGAAATCCACAAAGCGAAAAGTTGAAAAAGACTGAGAGTGTGCGGGACGATAGGCCGATCAATATTTAGTGTCGCAAACAGGCGGCGTTAGTCCCTAGTGCTCGCTATTGTGAGCTCTCCAGATAAGCAAACCCGCCCTCTTTGATATACAGCTCGCAGTAGTCATCACTAATGGGTGTGATTGAGCCTCCAGGCGGAATGCGAAGCCAACTGTGAGTGAGGTAGCTGCCGAGCTCATCACTGAACTGCCCTTTTAGTACAAACAATTCAGCGCCCTGCGCGAAATTGATTTGCCCAAGTTCAGCGGGGATATCCCAGGCCTCCAGGCGCATGAAGTCGCTGTAGGGTTCTTGCGCATACAGTTTTTTCCATGAAGATATTTTTCGAACGGATGGCTTCCAGGCTTCGTCGTTGGTTTGAATCGCGATGTGTTCGCGGTCATTGCCCGGCAACTGACGAAGTTTTACAAACAGAGTGCAACCTGCTTTAGAGAAAGGGCTGTGTGAAAACCCTTCAGGGTTGAGCAGGTAGGTACCGGCGGGCCAGTCTCCGTATTCGTCCGAGAAAATGCCCTCAAGCACAATAATTTCTTCTCCCCCGGGATGTTCGTGGGATGGGAACTTTGCTCCCGCATCGTAGCGAACCACAGAAGTGACCTGCCCGGATTCCGGGGGGCCCACCAAATGTAGGCGTTTGCGCCATACGGTGCCGCTAGGACTGGGACTCCATTCCATCGACTGCGTGTCTACTGCAACGCGCACTGAAAGGTCTCCATTCAGTGCCTGGGTTGATTCGGTCATGATAGCTAGCCTGATCGAGGTATTGTTTTACGTATCTAGGGTAATCTTAGCACGCAATAGTGCAAAGCTGTTTTTACCTTTGGATATTGCAACAGCGCGGCGGCAGTGAGATGCTTGGACCACTGATCTGCCTCTATGGGACAGTTTAATGGATCTCGATTCAATAGACGAATGTTTGCGTAATGACTGCCACATACTGGGTTCGATGACTTCGGGCATACTGTTGCTCAATCGTAATGCCTCTTTGCACTGGTTTATTTTGGTGCCCGAAAGCAAGCTCCATGATGTTCTTGATTTGCCGCTGGATCAGGCCCAGGCCGTGTTCACCGACTGCGCTGTCGTATCGGCGTTCATGAAGGAAGAGCTATCCTACCCAAAAATCAATTTTGCCGGGCTTGGCAATTTGGTACCTCAAATGCATTTGCACATTATTGGCAGACATGTGGGTGATGTGTGCTGGCCCGATCCGATTTGGGGCAATATTCATCACTCCAGTGTTTACACTACCGATAAGATCCAAAATCTTCAGGAAGATCTTGCGCAACGTGTCGGACTGGTTCCCGTTGCCTCCTTCTAGCTAAAGTGGAGAGCTAGCCGAAGGAGCACTATGAGCAAAAAAATATTCGTCAGTCACCAGCTGCCCGGTCAAAGAATTCACGATCTGGCGCAGCGCAGCGAAATGAATGTGTGGATGGGCCCCGGACTGCTGCCTGCGAAAACACTGCGTGAAGAGTTGAGTTCCTGCCAGGGTTTGTTGTGCCTGCTCACAGACCGAATCGATCGGCAGTTGCTGGATGCCATGCCAGACCTTGAATTTGTTTCCAGCATGTCGGTGGGAGTTGACCATGTCGATGTCGCTGCGTTAACTGAGCGCGGTATTCCCCTTGGGCACACTCCGGGTGTTTTGGTAGACACCACAGCTGATGTCACCTTTGCACTTATGTTAGCGGCAGCGCGGCGAGTAGTCGAAGCGGATCGATTTGTACACGCCGGTCACTGGCGCGAAGAAAATGCCTGGTCTCCCGATTTCTTTACGGGTAAAGATGTCAGTGGTGCCACCCTTGGAATCATCGGGCTGGGGGAAATCGGGCAGGCAGTAGCCCGCCGTGCGTCAGGCTTTGACATGCAGGTTCTTGCCTGGAACCGTTCACCGCGAGAAGTTGAGGGTGTGCAGAATGTCGGGCTGGAAGAATTGCTGCTGCGCAGTGATTTTGTCAGCGTTAATGTGGCGCTATGCGAGGACACACGAAATCTTTTGGACGAGACCAAAATTGGCATGATGAAGTCCGGCTCGGTTTTAGTGAATACGGCTCGTGGTGGCATTGTTAATGAAAAAGCGCTGTACGAAGCCCTGTCACGGGGTGATCTTTACGCCGCTGGAATCGATGTGTTTGAGCGAGAACCTGTTGAACACGACAATCCTTTATTAACACTGCCCAACGTGGTTGCAGTGCCTCACATAGGTAGCGCGACTACATTGACCAGGGCTCGAATGGCGGATTTGGCGGTGGATAATGCCATGGCCGCTTTGGCGGGTCAGTCCATGCCCCATTGCGTCAACCCCGAGGTCTATTGCCCATAGTGCTCAGCTACTGTGGGGCAGATCTTTCAATCCAAGCTTGATGGCCTTCTTCACTTTCCGTTGGATGTGAGATTGTTCGTTTAAATTGGTGTTTTCGATTATTTTGGTGATAACCACACGCCAGACTTCTGCGTTACTTTCAATGTCGCGAAAGAGAATACCGATGTTACTGGTTTCTTTGACACCACCGAGCGCATAGGCATTATCGATGGATGCCTGATCGAGATTGCGATTGGGAATGGCCCCGGGCATCGTACCCAGATTGCTCACATCGCCGCTGCGTTCTCCCAGTCGAAGTCTCTCTGCATACACATAGTCTACGGTGAATTCTGCTTTTTGTGGGTCTAGCGAGTAGCCTTTACTTTGCAGTTCTTGGGTCAATTGTTCTCTTAAAATTGGATCCATCGCGTAAATAGGGTCATTTGAATTATTGGTATTGTCCAGGGGTTTGTTGTTCCAGCGATAGTAGTGATAGTCGCCTGCAACAAAGGCGTCGATAGCTGAGGGTCGAGTTTCGAATCCGCTGCAGGCCGCCAATAATAGAATTAGAACAAAAGTCGCTGAGCATAGTGGAATGCGTGTCATGGGTATGCCTATAGATGGGAAAATACACTTGAGATGATAGCGCTTTTGCAGGCAAAGGCGAGTGTCTCAAGTTACTGAAGTCGCAATATTTGCGCTCTGTGGTCAAAGTATCTTAGCGACCGCAGTGCCTTTTTTCGTGTAAGGAGTGTATTAAGTCTTTGAATTTGCTAGGATTAGCAATATAACAAAAAGTTATTTCACTTTGGGGGTAGGATGATATCACGCAAGATGATACGAACAGATTTAAATTTGTTAGTAGCGTTGCAAATTCTGCTTGAGGAGCGAAATGTCACGCGTGCTGCCGAGCGCCTGTCGGTTTCACAGCCCGCTCTGAGTAAGACCTTGCAAAAGCTTCGCGACGCGTTCGAAGACGAACTGTTTACCCGTACTGCCCACGGGCTTATTCCCACTCCGAAAGCTGAGGCACTTGCGGCTGAGTTGCCGGCCTTGTTGGAGACGGTGGAGCGAGTCCTCGGCAACGAGGAGTTTAGCCCGGATACGTTTGTGGGTAGCTTCAAATTGCTTTTACCGCCCATTCTGAGCGAGTCTCTTTTACCGGGGCTCATGGCTGAGTTGAGCGATGCGGCGCCAGGCGTGCAAATCATTACGGCTGAGGTGACCCCGGATTTTCAGGATCAGTTAAAAAAGGGTTCGGCAGATTATGCGGCCTTTGTGGCGCTGGAAACGGACCGGGATATCCATGCTGAACCGATCGCCGCGATTGCACCGCGCTGTTATATGCGAATTGAACATCCGTTGGTGGGCAAGGAACTCAATTTGAAAGAGTTTTTGGCCTACGATCATTTGCGCTTGTATTTACCAGGGCTCACCCGGGAGAACACTTCCATGGTAGATGATGTGCTGGGTCAATACGGCGTTCATCGCAACATTTCTCTGGAGACGACGCAGTTTGCCTCGGCGGTCGGGGTGTTGACCCGAACGGATGCTCTGCTGGTTGCCAATGCCGGTTTTGAGGAGGGAGGACTCTACAATGACAAGATTATTGGGCTGGAGTTGCCGTCAGAGCTACGGCGCATGATTCGTAATACTCACAGCAATAACCGCGGCAAAATGTCATTGATGCGCCATACGCGTACCTCGCGCAGTGCGCCCCATCAGTGGATGCGGGCCCTGTTGATGCGCCACCTCACCCATTCCCAGAGCAAGGTCAGCGAAACGGCGCCCCCTAAAGCATAGCGTCGGTTACTTGCGCACCGAGCTTCGGTAGGCTCGGGGAGACAGGCCCATTGTCTTGCTGAATAGTCGTGAAAAATACAGGGGATCTCCATAACCCAACCCAACCGCAATCGCCTTAACGCTCATCTCAGTGCTGTCTAACAACTGGCAGGCGTATTCTATTTTCATGTGTAAAAAGTGTTTGATGGGTGAATAGCCCGTCAAGGCCTTGTATCGATTGGAAAAATGGAATTTGGACAAGTGTGCTACGCCGGCCAGAGCGTCCAGGTCTATTTGCTGGTCGATGTTGTCTTGCATGTAGGCCTGAATTGAATCCAGATCCAGGCCAGTAGGTTGCCCCGCCCTCTGTCGACTGGTCTCCATGGCGAATTGGGTGAAGAGGTGCCTGAGCTGGTTGCCGGCGTTGATGAAAGCACTGCTGCTATAGCCCGTACGCCGCACGGAAAGCAAGCTGTTGAAAGACGCCAGCAAGGCCGGAGAAACGCCTGCGTGAACGAGCGGTTGCCCATCCCTATATCCCAAATACTGAAGGAATATGCCGGTGCTCACACCCTGGAAGTGGACCCAGTACAGAGTCCATGGCTGCCCACCGCTGGCGGCGTAGCTGTGGGCCAGGCCTTGAGGTAGTAATACCAGATCACCGGTTTTGACTTCTACAGATAAACCTTGAGTGTCCAGTGTTCCGCTGCCATCAGCGCAATAAAGCAACAGGTTGTCGTCGTGTCGAGGGCGTTCCATGCGGTGACCTACCGCTTTGGGGTAGTAGCCCATGGCCGTGGGGTAGCAATCTCGAGTGAGTGGATGTCGATAGAGCTTCTCCAGCATAAATGCTGGAGTTAGAAAACGAATGCCCTGATCGGGTAGAGGCCATTGAGAGGGTGAGCTCATGATTCTTAGGGGTTACACTGTGGCATCAAAAATACGACCCGATAGCAATATAGTCCATATATTACGCAATTTCGTCAATGTGAACCAGCCCTATGTGGTGCTATGTTGCCTCGTTAAGTCGAGAACCCACTCAAAGGATGAATGTCATGTCCCAGGAAACAAGCCCAAAAGAGCAAATAGAAGCGTTGGTTGAGCGATCGCGCATCGCCCAGGCGCAAATCGCCAACTACTCCCAGGAGCAGGTTGATGAATTGATTCGAGCCATGGTTTATTCCGTAGCCAGAGAAGAAGTCTCAGAGAAGATAGCCCAGTTTACGGTTGAGGAAACTCAGCTGGGTAACTACGAGGGTAAGTATCTCAAGATTCATCGCAAAACTCGTGCGACGCTAATGGATATTATCGACGACAAATCGGTAGGGATTATCGAGGAAGATGTAGAGCGCAATATTGTCAAAATTGCCAAGCCAGTCGGCGTGATCGGTGCGCTCTCTCCTTCTACCAACCCTGAAGCCACGCCGGTGATTAAAGCCATCTCCGCTGTGAAAGGTCGCAACTCCATCATCGTAGCGCCGCACCCTCGCGCCAAGCTCACTAATAAATTGATCTGCGACTACATGCGTGAGGCGCTGGTTATCTGCGGCGCACCGGCCGATCTGGTGCTCAGTATCGACGTGCCTTCACTAGAGTTGACCAATGAGCTAATGAGGCAGTGCGACCGGGTTCTCGCTACTGGCGGCGGTGCAATGGTCACCGCAGCGTATTCCAGTGGAACACCTGCACTGGGTGTCGGGGTGGGTAACGCCTGTATTACAGTCGATGAGAGCGCGAACCTGGATGAAGCGGCTGAGAAAATACGGATCTCCAAAACGCTCGATCTCGCGGCTTCGTGTTCCTCGGACAACTCAGTGCTGCTGCATGAGTCCATCTACGATGAAATGCTGGCTAAGCTTCAGGCTGAGGGCGGTTACGTGGTCAACGCCGATGAGAAGTTGAAATTGCAGAACACGCTTTGGGTGGATGGTCACTTCAACACTGCGATCGTGGCTCAGCCGGCTCATAAAATTGCCGGTATGGCGGGCATAGAGTTACCTGAAGGCAAGCTGTTTCTCATCGTTCCTGAAACGGGTTTCGGCCCCGATTTTCCCTTCTCAGGCGAGAAGCTGTCGGTGGTAATGGCGCTGTACAAGGTTAAAGATATCGACGCTGCAATTGCGTTGACTAACAACATTCAGGCCTATCAGGGTCAGGGACACTCCTGTGGTATTTACTCTTACTCCGATGACAATATTCTAAAGTTCGCCCACGCTACCAAAACATCACGCGTAATGGTCAATCAGCCTCAGGCTGCTTCGAACAGCGGCAACCTGTGGAACGGGATGCGACAGACCTTCTCGTTGGGTTGTGGTTCCTGGGGCGGTAACGGCACCAATAACAACATTACCTGGCGCGATCTGATTAACGAAACCTGGGTTAGCAAGCCCTTGGTAAAAACCAAAGAGTTGCCCTCCGACGAGGAGCTGTTTGGCTCTGTAATGGCCAAGTTTAACTAGCCCAAAACGGAGTGGTCACGCGTGGATTTCGAATTATCTGAAGATCAGCTGGCATTTGTTGAAAGTGCCAAGGCTTTTTCCCAGGGCGTGCTTGCGCCTAACGCAGCGCACTGGGATGCCGAATCTATATTCCCAGTGGATGCATTGCGTCAAGCCGGTGAACTGGGATTCATGGGGATGTACACCCCGGAAGCTGCGGGCGGGCTGGCCTTGTCTCGGTTGGATGCCAGTCTGATCGTCGAAGAATTGGCTAAAGGCTGCACGACAACTGCCGCTTTTCTCACCATTCACAACATGGCGACCAATATGGTGGGCCGCTACTGTAGTGATTCCATTATCGAACAATGGTGTCCCGACTTAGTGATGGGAACCAAGCTGGCGTCTTACTGTTTGACCGAGCCGGGCGCCGGTTCGGATGCGGCTTCGCTGCGCACCAGTGCCAAACTCGATGGCGATCATTACGTTGTGAACGGTGCGAAGGTGTTCATCTCGGGGGCGGGAGAAACGGATGTACTTGTCGTCATGTTACGCACTGGCGATGCCGGGCCCAAAGGGATTTCTGCACTGTTGATACCGGCGGACTCAGCCGGTATTTCCTACGGTAAAAAAGAAGAAAAAATGGGTTGGAATGCACAGCCCACTCGCGCGATTAATTTCGACAATGTGCGTGTGCCAGTAGCCAATCGTCTTGGCCATGAAGGCCAGGGCTTTGCCATTGCGATGGAGGGCTTGGATGGCGGACGTATTAACATTGCTACCTGTTCCATTGGCACTGCACAACAAGCGCTTGAGGAGGCGACTGCCTATGTCCAGGAACGCAAGCAGTTTGATACGGCCATCAGTGATTTTCAGGCGACTCAGTTCAAGCTAGCGGACATGTTGACCGAGTTGGTTGCCGCGCGGCAAATGGTTCGCCTCGCCGCCAGTAAACTCGATCATAAAGATTCGCAGGCTGGAACCTACTGCGCCATGGCCAAACGCTTTGCCACCGATGTTGGCTTTAGTGTCTGCAACGACGCCCTGCAATTGTATGGCGGGTATGGATATATCAAGGAATACCCGATGGAACGGCATGTTCGCGACACTCGCGTTCATCAGATTCTTGAAGGTACCAACGAAATCATGCGGGTCATTGTTTCCCGTCGTTTGTTAATGGAAGGGGCCCTGGAGGTCATCAAATGAGTTTGAGTATTTCGGAAAAATTGAAAGTGGAAATTGTGGGGCATACGGCTCTTGTCAGGATAGATAACCCCGCGGCCAATACCTGGGACGTTGAAAGTCTGCCCGCTCTGAAGGACTTGGTGGAAAAACTCAACGCGGACAAAAACATCTACGCGATGGTATTGACAGGTGAGGGCGAAAAGTTCTTTTCAGCTGGTGCTGACCTGAAATTGTTTGCCGATGGCGACGCCAAAAACGCAGGAGCGATGGCGGGATATTTTGGCGCAGCTTTTGAAGCCCTGGCAGATTTTTCCGGTGTCTCCATTGCCGCCATTAACGGCTTTGCAATGGGCGGAGGGCTGGAGTTTGCACTGGCCTGTGACATTCGTATTGCCGAGGAGCAGGCGCAAATGGCGCTGCCAGAAGCGAAAGTAGGCCTGTTGCCCTGCGCTGGTGGTACCCAGCGCCTTGGCATGTTGGTTGGCGAGGGTTGGGCCAAGCGAATCATATTGTGCGGAGAGCGCGTTAACGCTGCAACAGCGCTAAGAATAGGTTTGGTAGAGGAGGTTGTCGGTAAGGGTGAAGCCCTCGCAAAAGCAATGGCTCTGGCAGAGCAGGTTGGCCAGCAGAGCCCGTCTTCCATCCGCTTGTGCAAGCGTTTGATTCACTCCGGTCGCGATAAGGTGATCGCCGATGGATTGCAGGCCGAGCGCGATCTCTTTGTCGAACTTTTCTCCACTGAAGATCAGAAAGAGGGGGTCAACGCCTTCCTCGAAAAACGCGCTCCCGTGTGGAAAAACCAATAGGACTCAGTTAAATGTCTGACGCACCAATATTATTTGCTGAGATACGCTCTGCTTCTGGGTATATAGGTCGCGCCACTCTCAATGTGGAGGCGACGCTCAATTCCCTCAATTTGGAAATGGTTGACCTGCTGCAGGAGAAAATGGACCAGTGGCGCGATGACGATCGGATCGCTGTTGTGTTTATTGAGGGAGCTGGCGAAAAGGCATTTTGTGCCGGTGGCGATATTCAGGCGCTGCATAAATCCGCTGTGGAAACTCCGGGTGGGCCCTGTGACTATGCGGAGAATTTCTTTTCTCGTGAGTACCGGCTCAACTACACGTTGCACACCTATGCCAAACCGATCATTTGCTGGGGGCACGGAATTGTTATGGGCGGTGGCCTGGGTGTCATGGCAGGTTGTAGTCATCGCGTTGTGACCGAAAAAACCCGTATAGCGATGCCCGAAGTGACTATCGCGCTTTTTCCCGACGTGGGCGGTAGTTGGTTTCTCAATCACATGCCCGGTAAGTCAGGCCAGTTTTTGGCCCTGACTGGTGCTTCGATAAATGCAGCCGATGCGATCTACACGGGAATAGCCGACCGCTTTATTTCCAGTGAGCGAAAGAGTGCGGTATTGGAGCAATTGCAGCAGATTCAATGGCAAACTCAAGCCAGTCAAAACCACGCACTGGTTCGACACGTTTTACGCCCTTTCACTGAGCTCAGTATTGGAAACTGTCCAGCCGGCCAGGTGGAACCGCATTTGGGTTCTATCAACACCCTTTGCGACGGCGATGATGTTCACGAAGTGATTGATAATATTTGCGGCCAACAAACCGACGACCCCTGGTTGTCTCGTGCCCGAGATAGTTTGCTGGGTGGTTCTTCCCTCGCGGCACTGTGGATAGCGCGGCAGCTGCGGGAAACGCGACACGACTCTTTGAAAGAAGTTTTTCAAGCGGAGATTCAGCTGGTCACCAACATTGTCAGGCACCCGGAATTTGCCGAGGGGGTGCGCGCATTACTTATCGATAAAGATCGCAATCCCGCCTGGCAGTTTTCGGCCTCGCGGGACGTTCCCACCGCGGTTCTGGATAGTTTTTTTACAGCGCCATGGGGTAAAAACCCTCTGGCAGATTTGTAACCGATTCGTTTTTTAGGATAAACACTATGGCAAATGTCGCGTTTATAGGCCTGGGTAACATGGGTGGCCCCATGGCGACCAACTTGGTGAAAGCCGGGCACAAGGTAACTGTTTTTGATCTGTCGGAGGAAGCCTGCCAGCAGCTAAAAGATGCTGGTGCTGCGGTCGCCGACACCGCTTCTGCAGCGGTTGCTGGAGTCGACTATGTGATCTCAATGCTACCGGCGGGCGGGCATGTCGCTGGAGTGTATTTAGGTGATGATGGATTACTCGCTCAGCTGGGGAGTTCCACCACGGTGCTTGATTGCAGCACGATAGATGCAGCAACGGCTCGAACGGTTGGCGAGGCCGCCGCCGAGATGGGTATCGCGTTTATGGACTCGCCTGTATCCGGTGGAGTCGCCGCCGCCGCAGCAGGTACTTTGGCGTTTATGTGTGGCGGCAGTGAATCAGCGTTTGAGAAGGCGAAATTGATTCTCGCGGACATGGGTAAAAACATATTTCATGCTGGCCCGCCCGGAGCGGGGCAGGTCGCCAAAGGTTGCAACAACATGTTGTTGGCTGTGCATATGATTGGCACTTGCGAAGCCCTGGAAATGGGCGTCAGGAATGGTCTTGATCCCAAGGTTCTGTCTGAAATCATGCTGGCGAGCTCGGGGCGCAATTGGTCTCTGGAAGTCTACAATCCCTACCCTGGGGTGATGGCAACAGCACCAGCGAGCAATGATTACAAACCCGGTTTCATGGTAGATCTCATGGTCAAGGATTTAGGTCTGGCTTTGGAGATCGCCGAGCAATCAGATTTTGAAAACCCAATGGGTCAGCTTGCGCGCGAACTGTATGTTCAGCATCAGAGTGCAGGCAACGGGCAGGCCGATTTTTCCAGCATTTTGCAGAAACTTAAACAGTAGATTTTGTATGCGGACATTCCGCTTCTCAATTCTAAAGTGCCACTACCAGGGTATTGCCTTGCCCTGGTAGTCCAGAAACTTCCCGTTAGTTTCCTCGTCCATTACGGCGATGACCGCCATCATCCCCACAACACTTTCTTTGGTACTCAGTCTCGCTCCCTCGCCACCGATTTGCGTTTTTACCCAGCCAGGATGCAGTACAGTGCAAACAAAGCCCTCGGGTGCGAGCTCAATTGAAAGCGACTTGTTAAACATGTTTAGAGCCACTTTGCTGGCTCGATAGCCGTAGTAGCCGCCACGATTGTTCTCAATACTGCTCATGATACTGGTGATGTGGACTATTTTTTTGGCAGAACCGTTTTTCAAGTTTTTATACAAAGCCTGGGTGACACGCATTGGCCCCAGGCTGTTGACCTCGAAGGAGGGGGTGAGCCGGTCAAAATCTAAGGCTAAAAAACTTGCGGCGTTGTAACCCAGAGTTCCCGCGTTATTGATCAATATATCCAGCGCTGTGCCCTCGAGCCTTGCAGCTAGCGCTTTGACGCTGTTGCTGTCGGTAACGTCCAGCTGCTCCACCTGCGCTCCAAGCGCTTCCAGCTCCTGAGCTTTTGCAGGGTTTCGAGCGGTGCCAATAACGTGATATCCCAAGCTGCGGTACTGCCTGGCAAACTCCAAACCTATGCCCCTATTCGCGCCTGTGATTAAGACCGTACCCGCGGTGTCCTTGGACTCGGCAATAGACGGCTCAATGCCAAACCCAAGGGCAATAGCCGCCGTTATGCACAATACATTAATCCACTTCTTCATCTGACATGCTTCCATGTTTCTGTTGTATTGAGGTCAGCGCGTCTGCGGTCGAACAAATCTATACTCGAGTCGACTACCCTATGAGAAAATGTTACGGCTTTTGCGAATCGATATCCTTAAGTACTTCTTGCTGCTTGTCTAACAGCATTTGCTCCAGGTCTTCGGCTTTTTTCAGAGCCTGTTCCTGTGCTTCGGTCAGTACGCCCGCGGGCTCCTCATTGCTCCCGCTGCAGGCCGCGAGTCCAAGCGTCAAGGCCAGGCCAATGAATGCTGTGTGTAGTCGTCTCATATAGCTTACTCCAGGGGTTCATACCAAGGGTTCACATCAGTGTACCGCAACAGCATAAACCTCCTGGGGCGATTTGTGAAAGTATTGATTGTGCGGACGGCGAGGTGCGGACGGCGAGGTGCGGACGGCGAACCACGGTGTAGACGAATGTGGCCTAATCAACCATGTTCAAATTGTGTGGCGAGGAATACTGTGGGCTCTGATCCCTGTTTGGAGTAATGCTCATGTCTTTTGTTCTGGTAGAAAAACCTCGACCACACGTAACTCAAATTACGCTGAATCGTCCAGATAGAATGAACGCAATGGCATTTGATGTGATGGTGCCGTTTAAAGAGGCTCTGGAAGAGGTTAGCTTTGATAACGATACGCGTGTGGTTATCGTCACGGGTGCGGGAGAGGGTTTCTGCTCTGGTGCTGATCTGGAGGATCCCGGCTGGCTCGATATATTTGATGGTCTTACTATTCCAGGCATTGCCAGGCGAGCGATGAAAATCCTCGACGACGTCATAAAAGCGATTCAGGGCATGCATCAGCCGGTTATCGGCGCGATCAATGGAGCGGCCATAGGAGGCGGCTTCTGCCTATCGATGGCCACTGATATTCGCATCGCATCCAACACCGCCTATTTTCGCCCGGCGGGAATTAACAATGGCCTGACCTCCGCGGAACTAGGTCTGAGTTACTTGCTCCCCAGAGCGATCGGTACCAGTCGCGCCTTTGAGATTATGCTGACAGGGCGGGATGTGAGTGCCGATGAAGCAGCGCAGATAGGTATGGTGTCCAAGAGTGTAGCGCCTGAGGCACTCCTGGAAGAATGCTATGGCGTCGCCGAGCGTATTGTGGGCTTTAGTCAATTGGGTGTGGAGATTAGCAAGCAAATGCTGTGGGCTGGTATGGATGCCGGTAGTTTGCATTCTCACATGAATCACGAAGGCCATGGCCAGTTATTTGTTCGTATGACGACCAAAAACTTTGAGGAAGCTATTAAGGCTCGTAAGGAAGGACGTGATCCCAATTATCAGGATTAGTAGCATGTGCCATGAAGAGGAAGAGAAATGCTCAGTAAATTGTTAGCGCCTGCAAAGCTCAATGGTTTGGAACTCCCCAATCGAGTGATTAAAGCCGCCACCTTTGAAGGCAAAACTGAAAACGGCGCGCCGGGTCAGCGCTTGATCGACTTCCATAAAACCTTCGCCGACGGCGGGGTGGGAATGACAACTCTCGCCTATTGTGCAGTGGAAGCCGACGGGAAAGTCAAAAATAACATGATGCATATGCATGAGGGTATTCGCCCTCAGCTCGAGCAATTTACGCAAACCATGCACGCCAGTGGAACTAAAGTATCTGGCCAAATGGCTCATTGCGGTGGGTTTTCACAAAACAGTAATCTTCAACGAAGGCGACCGCTGGGCCCTTCATTTAGTTTCAACCCGGGTGGTATTCCCTACGGACTGCCCTTTGTTGGTGCTATGAAGAAAGCGGATATGGACCATGTTGTCCAGTGCTTTTATGATACCGCGGTGCTGATGAAGTCGGTGGGATTTGACGCAGTAGAAATTCATTTTGGGCATGGCTATGCATTGAGTCAGTTTATTAGTCCCAAAACGAATAAACGCAGCGACAGCTATGGGGGCAGTTTGCTGAATCGCATGCGCTTTCCTCTTATGGTCCTGGAATCAGTGCGTCAAGCAGTGGGTGAGGACTTTCCTATTTTGGCTAAAATGGGTCTCACCGATGGGGTCACCGGAGGTCTGAAGATCGATGAGGCGGTAGAGGTCGCCGCAATGTTGGACAGGGGAGGCGTCGACGCGATTATTCCCAGCGGCGGGACCAGTAGCATGAACGCCATGCTGATGTTCCGCGGCGATAGTATCGTCAATGGCATGATCGAGACTGAAACCAACAAGCTGATGAAGTTGGGTCTGAAATATTTGGGTCCTCATCTGTTTAAGGATTACCCCTACCATGAACTGTACTTCATGGATGGCGCCAAACGGGTTCGCGACAAGGTGGACTGCAAGCTCGTTTATATTGGTGGCACCTCCACTGTGCAAAGCTTGGAAGAAGTTATGCGGGAATTTGATTTTGTGCAGATGGGTCGAGCACTAATAAAAGATCCGGCGATGGTAAACAATTTGCGCGCGAGCGTCGCCAGTGGTTCCAATTATGTCAATGGTTGTATTCATTGCAATCGCTGCGCCGGTTTGATCAGTCACGCCGATGGAATTCGCTGCGTTCTTAACGACTGATAATGGTCTGCGGGGCTAAAATCGTATTGTTTAAAGCAGGGCCGTAAATGGATACCAGACGATCGAATTCAGCCTTGCTCAAAGTGAAGTAGTAACGGTAGCGATCGCTGCGCACAAAGTGTTGGTCACCAATACTGAGAAACTCCAAGCGGAGACTGCCATCGGGAGTCTCGATATTCAGAGTTAAGGCCGGCGCTGCGATTTCTAAATTTGGCAACATCGGGCCATCTGCCAGACCCTCTATTTCCAGTTTTCGCAGCCCCGTTAGCAGCCGTTCCAATTCGGATTCGTCGGGTGTTTGCGATTGCTCAGAGATCCATCGCGCCCCCTGTTTTGTTAGCGAGTAATCTGAGCTGGAAATTTTAATAGGGTTGGCAATTTGCAAAATTGATGTGTCCAACCATGCGCTAGCCTGGGTGGGTGCTTCGAAATTGTTGAAAGGAATGCTGTATATCGCGTCCTGCGCGTCGTTGCGTGCGTGCACTTGGCGAAAGCGAGGGGATGTCCCAAGATAAAGTGTTCCGAACAGCTCACCGGCTCCGATGAGTGTTATACGCCTTTGGAAATGATAGGCCGCCACCTGAAAACGCTGACGCGAAGCGGCGCTGGTGGCTACTGGCCATTGTCCTTCACTATCGCTAATACTGCCAATGAGTGCATCGACCCTCTTCAGTTTTACTGGCAGGCCCGATAAATCTGGGAGGATCCATTGGTCGGCCATTTTAAGAAGAACGGCTTCATTGCCCTCATCGTCTTCGACATATATTTCGTCAATAGAGCCGTGATCAAATGGAAATAGCGGCTCTGAGGATCGAGAATCCAGAAGATCTGATGCCGGTAACAACACAGCGACTACTATGGCTATCTGAATAATCAGTATCGTTAACAAATAGCCAATGGGTTTGTTCACTGCGACAGCCTTTGAGTGTAGTAGCGCACTCGTAGACGCTTTCGCACGAACGCAATGGCGGCTACAAATAACAGCGCCAGCAAAGCGGCTCCATAGTTAGCGTACTCGATTATTCGTTGTTCATTGCGCCCCATAGGCGCCAGCGTGCGATTGAACTGTCCACGGGAGCGAATTTCCAGCAGTGTATTGTCTTGCAAGGACCAATCCAGAGTGTTTTCTAGAAGCTCCAGTGGGCTGAGGTACTTCGTGCCGGCGGCGGCGCCGATAGCCGTGAGAACCTGATCATCCAGAAAGTCATTGGAAGCAAACACAACAATTCTCGAAGATTCGGGCGACCGGTCGATCACGCTACGGATTTTCGTCCCGGGAGAAGTCCGAGTTTCGACGAGCGATTCCGACTTCAGCATAGGGTCGGGTTTCCCCGCAAACCAGGAATCGAAACGGCCCTGTATCGCCACGCCGAGAGTTTTCGGGCCCTTGGGACCGCTATGTTCAAAGCTTTCCTTACCCGAGGTATTTTGCCGCGGCATCACGTCGGTATTTTTCGTAGCGGAGGAGTTTGCGGAGCTTCGCAACAGGGTAGTCACGCGCCGGGCCGGATTGCGTTCAAGCGTGATAGGCGATGCCCAGGCCATGGTCAGCTGGGGCAGGTCCCGCGTAATAGGATGCTTGCCCGCTAAGCCATTCTTGCGAATATCGACGAAAAAGGGGTATTTAACAACTTTTAAGTCTGTGAACTTCTCTCCACCGGATTCACGAACCACCGGAAGTGGAAATGCGGCGTTCTGATCGTCTAACACCAGCGACCGCTCGATCGTAATCCCCTGATGCTTTAGCCATTGATCCAAACCGCTATTCCAATCGAGCATGCGAATGTCGCGGCCCGTTATCTCTGCGGAGAAAGGCGATGTCGCCAGCACCAGGGTTCCACCGCGCATGAGGTATTGATCGATGGCAAAGACTTCCTTCTCTTGCAGTTGGTGCGGGCCGGCAACAACAAGAATATCTGCCTTTGAGGTGACCATACCATCGCTGAGGTCCTCAATTCTGATACTGTAATTCTTGGTGATGGTATTTTGCAGATTGGAAAAGCTGGGTGCGCCAATCCTGAATTTTGTAGCCTGTTGGTTCTGCTGTGGTTTTGCCAGGGCCACTGTCCGGGTAAACCCTTTGGCAAATCGTTTCAGACCAGCGTCTAGCATCGTTGGGAACTTCTCTGGATCAAAGTTCTCCGTGGGTAGTTGTACAACCTGATGCCTATCCGCCAGCGTGAGATAGAAGTAAAACTCCTGGTTATCCGTTAGTGCAGCGACCATCGGCTTAAAGCCCCACTCATCGCGAATCTGCCGCGCGACAATTCCATCTCTTGCCTCGGGTTCGATAAAACGAATCGAAAATTTCCCCGCTGAATGCTGTACGGTTTCACGCAGTTGCGCCTCAATCGATTGTTTGTAGTTTATGAGTCGTTGCGGCAGGGCTTCGTCATTTGATACATAGGCAATTAGCTCCACTTCGCCGTCGATGCCCTCGAACAAATCGCCGCTGGCATTATAACGTTGAAGAACGCGTTTTATGGCCCTGGTAATATCAAACTCCGGATTTCGCAGCAGAACTTCAGGCGCTGCATTTCCCGTCGCCTTTACTTCGATTAAATCTGAAAACCCCAGAGTCTCGTGTTCGTCCCCGTATTGAATCAGCACATTGAAATAGGAGTTTACCAGAGCGGATTGGTGGCGGTCGGACACTTGAAATGGGGTGGCGTTGATACCGAAATACTGATTGGCTTCCTGCTCGAGGTCAGGGCTTTGCGCCGGGTCAATAAATTCAACACGGACTTTGTCTTGCGCGGCTGCCTCGTATTCACTGATTAAATCTCGCAGCTGTGGGGCCAAAGGCGATAGCAGAGGGTGAGTCTTGGCGCTGAAATAGCCTCGTATGAGCAGAGGTTCCTCCAGCTGATTCAGTAGTTCCAGGGTTGGCTTAGTTATCGAATACAGCTGTCCCTGAGTAATGTCGAGTCTTGCCGTGTGAACTTTTCCGATCCAAACATTGGCGACGATGGCATTGGCCACTACTAAGAAAATGGTAAGGTGCCACTGGCGATGGCGAGGAGTGGTGGCGGCCTGTGCCCATCGCTCTTTTTCCAGCTCATAGACGTTTAGGCTGAGAAAAATTAGCGTCAAACTTAAATAATAAATCAGATCTGCGATATCCAGCACGCCGCGGGTAATACTTTCGAATCGAGCGCCGGACGAAAATTTTCGCAAAATTTCTGCTGTTCCCTCACTGAAAAACCCTGTAAGCCCGCTGCTACCTATAAAGTAAAGAGCAGAACAGATAAGAACGCTACCCATCAGGCTGACAACTGGATTGTGGGTGCGAGATGAAACCCACAGCCCGATGCTAAGATAGGCTGCACCGAGTAATACTGTGGCCAAATAGCCGCCAAACACGGGTCCCCAGTCCAGGTCACCGATCATGGCTACCGATAATGGCATCGACAAAGTACCCAGTAGCGCGATAAACAGTAGTACAAAACAGGCTAAAAACTTTCCCAGCACAAAGTGCCACAGTCCCTGGGGTTGTGTAGTGATATGTTCCAGAGTCCCATTGCGCCGCTCGTCGGACCACATTCTCATAGTGAGTGTTGCGGTGAGGAAGATCAGTAATATGGGCATCCACTCGAACAGTGGCCTGACGTCAGCGACGTTGCGCGCGAAAAAAGTTTCTACCCAAAAAAATACGAACAGACACAGTGCAGAAAAGCTCGCCAGAAATATCCAGGCAACCGAAGAGGAAAAGAAAAGACGTAGTTCTTTTTGTGCAACTCTTCTGGAAATGGAGTTAGTCGCCATGACGATTGGCTCCTGCGAGGTTGGCCTCGCGAAACACCGTGTCCAGATCTCGAATCAAAGGCTGCAGCGTATAGAGTTTGGCATCGGATTTAATAACCGACTGGGCGATATTGTTGGCCGCAGTGTCCAGATCAGCGTTCTCGTGAAGGGTTAGCGTATATTCTGAATATTCGGCCGTTTTTGCGCTGACGGTAAATTGGGCGATTTGGGGAAGACGCTTGAGCACTTTTTCCAGTGCATGGTGCCCCGTATCGATTTTTAACAGCAGGCTGCGACTATTGCGCAGATCGTCCTGCAATTCATCCAGAATTAAATGCCCACTGCGCAGCATCAGTACTCGATCACAGATCGCGTTGACCTCTTGCATGATGTGGGTGGATAAAATGATCGTCGCGTTTTCTGCCAGCTTTTTAATCAAGGCACGCATTTTCAGTGTCTGTTGTGGATCCAGTCCACTCGTCGGCTCGTCCAGTATTAACAGCCGCGGCTTGCCGATGATAGCCTGCGCAACTCCCACTCTCTGTTTCAACCCTCTGGATAAGGTGCCGATACTGGCGGTTGCTTTTTCTTGAAGATCGGTGGCGGCGATGGCGTCGCGAACGGCATCGAGCCTCTCCCTCCAGGGGATTCCTTTGAGCGTTGCCACATAGTCGAGATAGTCCGCCACCAGCATATCGGGATAAAGTGGGGAACTCTCCGGCAGATAACCTAATTGTCGCTGTACCGCGCGGGCGTTGCTTGCCAGTTCGATGCCCGCGATGACAATGCGGCCTTGGGAGGGCTCAAGATAGCCGCTCAGCATTTTTATGATGGTTGTTTTGCCGGCGCCATTGTGGCCTAACAGGCCAACGATCTCGTTGCTGCCGACCTTGAAGGACACGTTGTTGACGGCGGTAAAGCTACCGTAGCACCGGGTTATTGATTGGACGTCTATCATCGGGTGGCGGGTAGGGCCTTGTTTGCATTGCAGTGGACGGGTCGGCGTAGCGCGGGATCGCCTGACCGCAGGAGCGCCTGATCGCAGTATCAGCTAAAGAATAATAGCTTAATTATGAAGGCGATGAGCACGATATTCAGTAAAGTTCTTATCATTCCCGCGCCCCGGGTAACGGAAAAGTGGGCTCCCAGGTAACCCCCAATGCCGTTGCCGATTGCCAAAACTGCGCCGACAACCCACAGTACCTGCAGCTGACTGGCGTACAGAGCCAGTGCGACAATGGTGTAGGTACCGATGATAAACACCTTGTGCATGTTGGTCCGAACCAGGTCCAACCCAAGCACCCGATTAAGTACTGGCATGATGATAAAGCCAACCCCTATCTGGATAAAACCACCCCAGAAGCCGACACCCACCATCAGCAGATGGGCTTTGGTGAGCTGTGCTGAGGTGGGTCGGTAGTTGGGATCTGCCTCGCTATTGCTCCCGTTGTCCAAATACATGATTAGCATTACAGCCAACATGACCAGTGCCAGGATGCGATTAAACCAGTCGCCCTGTAGCTGGGTGCCTATTAATGCTCCAACGATCGCGCCGGGAATGGCGCAGGCTGCCAGGCTAAGGCTCAGTTTGAAATCACTAAAGCCTTTGCGCATAAACGTAATAATGGCGATGAAGTTCTGAACAAGTATGGCAATTCTATTGGTGCCGTTGGCCATCGGGCCGGGTAGGCCCATAAATACCATGACGGGGACTGTCAGTAATGAGCCCCCTCCGGCCATTACATTCAAAAATCCGGCAACCACTCCGACAGCTGCCAAAACTAGGGCCTGACCTAGACCCAAATCCATGCTAGCTCTCCGTCCACGCCTCGCGCATCGTCACAAACTCTTCCGCAGCAGTGGGGTGAATACCAATGGTGGAGTCAAACACTGCTTTGGTAGCACCGGCTTTCAAAGCGATAGCCATGCCTTGAATGATCTCACCCGCATCCGGACCCATCATATGAATACCCACGACGCGATCACTGGCGTCCTCGACGATGAGTTTCATGAAGGTCTTTTCGTCGCGTCCGCTGATCGTGTGTTTCATGGGCTTGAAAGTAGATTTGTACAGTCGGATATCACCAAACTCGGCTCTGGCCTGTTCCTCAGTGAAGCCTACGGTGCCGATATTGGGCTGACAAAATACCGCAGTGGGTATGAAATCGTACTCCACATTTTTATCCATCGCATTGTACTGTGCTCTTGCGAACGCCATGCCTTCACCCAGTGCAACAGGCGTGAGTTCCAGGCCGCCGATGACATCGCCCAAGGCAAAGATCGATTCTTGTGAGCTGCGAAAATCCGCATCTACCAGGACATATCCGGCGTCACTGAGTTTTACGTCTACGTTTTCCAACCCCAGCCCTTCCAGGTGTGGTTTCCTGCCAGTTGCATAAAGTACTGCATCTGCTGTTATCGTTGTTCCATCGGTGAGTGCTACCTGCAGGCCATCTACAGAGCGTTGAATCGACTCCACATTCACCTCAAAGCGCAGGTCGACGCCGCTCTTACGAATTTCCTGAGCGGCATGGTTGCGAATATCTTCGTCGAAGCCTCGTAAAAACATAGGCCCGCGATAAAGTTGTGTGACATTGGCGCCCAGGCCATTGAAGATGCCCGCGAATTCCACGGCAATGTAACCTCCGCCGACCACGACTAAGCGTTGAGGAAAAGCGTCCAGATCAAAGACTTCGTTTGAGCTCACAGCAAGCTCCCTGCCAGGGAAGTCAGGGATGAAGGGCCAACCGCCGGTGGCAATCAGAATTTTCTCGGCTGAATACTCTTTGCCATTTACCTGGACAGAGTTTGGACCGGTAATACGAGCTCGTCCGTCAATGGTGTGTACATCGACACCGTCAAGCAAATTTCGGTATATCGCGTTGAGTCTGGAGATTTCGGTTTTTTTGTTGTCGCGAAGAGTGGCCCAGTTGAAACCCGGCGTGGACTTGTCCCATCCGAAGCCTTGTGAATCTTCAAAGGCATGGCTGAACTCTGAAGCGTAGACATAGAGTTTCTTAGGTACACAGCCCACATTGACACAGGTTCCTCCCATGTAGCGGTCCTCAGCAACGGCGACTTTGGCTCCGAAACCAGCTGCCATACGCGCTGCTCGCACACCACCCGATCCGGCGCCGATAACAAACAAATCGTAATCTTTACCCGTTGCTGCAGTGTTCATTCCATGCTTCCTCTATAAAAGTCGCGATATTCTATCAGTGTTGTTGTGCTGGCCAAACAGCTTGATGCTTCCGACTAAAGTCAGAGCTTTGATCGTTTGTCATGCTCTTGAAGGCTAATTGCCTTTGAACTGTGGATCGCGCTTTTCTAAAAAAGCTTTGGCGCCCTCGCGAGCATCTTCACTGCCTTGAGTGAGTAAAAACTGGTCGGCATCCATAAAACTGGTGGCTCGGTTTAAGGCCGTGGCGGCGTTTGTGATACCCAGCTTGGTCATGCGCAGGGGAACAGGAGGCAGGCTTGCAACTTGCGTAGCAAGGGCTTCGGCTTTGTCGGAAGACTCGCCCGGTTCGGTCAAATAATCGACCAGCCCCCACTCCAAAGCCTTTTCGGCTGGAAGAGGCTCAGCCAGAATGAGTAGCTGCTTGGTTTTGGCCGGGCCTATGAGGTTTACAAATCTCGGAACGCTTTGCCAGCTCATATTCATGCCCAGCTTGAGCTCGGGTACATAAAGTGATGCGTTATTCGCTGCTACCCGCCAATCGCAGGCCACTGCCAGGGCCATTCCACCGCCGATACACCAACCTTCAATGGCGACAATCGTAATCGGTTCGAGAGCTTCCCATGCTGCGCACATCGCGGGACCAATTTGAACAAGTTGGCGTCGCTGTGCGACTGTGAGATTTGCAGCATTGATGTTTTCCGGGTCTTTGAGGTCGGCACCGGCGGAAAAAATATCTTTTTTGCCCGTTAAAACAATGGCGCTCAACTCGCAGTCGCCCTGTAGTTCAAGGGCCAGCTGAGTGAGCTCTCGCATTATTGCGTTGCTGAGGCTATTGACTTTGCAGCCCGAGTCGAACTCAACCATTAGCACTCGGCCTTGTTGAGTGAGCGTAATGTAGTTCCAATGAGTGTCTTTCAAGTGAATCCTCGGCTGCTGCACTGTTTTCGGCAGTTTGTTTTTCACGCAACAACTTATGCTGCTGTGTCTATTGTAGCAAGTATTTTTGGTTCTTCTTCAAATCGAGATCTCACAGTCCGCCTGTTTTAGAATGGTTGATACTGGCAATAGTTGCCTTTTTCGAACCTTGACGTTTCTATACTATAGCGCGCTGAATTACCTCGCATTGACAGCCGCACAGTCGCGCGACTCTCAAGGAAATAATGAATATGATGTTCAAAAAACAACTATTGAGCAATCTGCTATTGGGTTTGGTGCTTGCAATAAGCCTGGGAGCCCAGGCACAGGAAATACCCGAACCCGAATCTGCCGCGACGCCTCTAGACGAGGTCCTGTTGAAAAACGGGTCTCGAATCCTGGGTACGGTCACTAGTGCACGAGATGGGCTTATAGTGATGGAGACAGACTTTGCCGGAACTCTGAGTATTTCCCTGGATTCGATTGATGCAATGCGTACGCAGGGTTTGCAGGTATTCCAGCTGGCAGATGGCACCGTGATCCGCGACCAACCGCTGATACTCGAAGACGAGAAATTACAGGCCGTAACGGGCTCTGATGAGCAGTTTGATTACGGCTTGGCGGATATCCTGGTTCTTAATCCCGAGCCATGGGAGCTGGGTGAGGGTTATAAGTCATTTGGAACTGTGAGCTTCGCCTACGCATTGCAACAGGGCAACACTGAGACCGAAGATCTGGATTTCAAGCTTGAATCTTTCTGGCGCAGTCTCCAGGATCGCTACACGCTAAAGGCCGATGCCAGTGTTGACGAGGCAAATGGCGAGAAGACCGGTGAAAACTGGGCATTGACCGGAAAATATGACTACTTCCTTGAGGGTAGTGATTATTGGGGTTGGATACTCGCGGCGAAGGAAGACGAATTTGCAGATCTGGATTTACGTGTCTATACCGGCCCCTATTACGGTCGCCAGTTTTACAATGAACCGATATTTACGGTCAGTGGTGAGGTGGGTGTTACCTATGTCACTGACGACTTTATAGTCGCAGAAGACACGGAATACCTTGGTGCGTTGTGGGACTTCCATATCAGCAGTGATTATCTTGGGGGGAGCTCGGTAGTTTACATCGATCATGTTGGCATCTGGAACCTAGAGCAAACCGACAACGTGGTGCTCAACACCTCGTTCGGACTGGCCTTTCCGCTGATGGGTGCGCTGGAAGCGGCTGCGGAGCTGGTGCTGGATTATGATTCCAGCGCTGGAGATGATGTAGACAAACTAGATCAAACCTATCGCCTGCGCATAGGTTATACCTGGTAGAGGTAAGCTGGTTTAGACTGGGGGAGCTTGAGCAGTCATTGCCTGTTTCCTCGGCTGTGTTCCGCGCGAGCAGGCAAGCGATAATCTTATTGCGTATGGCGGGCCTGCAATTGCGCCTGGATATCCTCAACGCGTGCTTTGTCCATGGTTATTTTCAGTACAAACCACAGAGCCACCAGTAGTATTGGAACTCCGCCCAATCCCATCGCTAAAATCAGTTTATCCAACACGCTCTGTGGTACTTCTCCTGGTAGCGCCCCGTCTTTGAGTCCGATGAAATCCAACACGATTCCGCTGTATATCGGGCCAACCACGGTGGCCACTTTTTCTATGAAGTTCGATACGGAAAAAAATGTCGCCTCTTGCCTAACGCCATAGTCGAGTTCGTTCTCATCGCAAACATCTGCCACGATCGATGTTGAACAGACTGCGCGCAGCAAGAAGCAGTAGATAAAAACGAGCATAAAGAAGAAGTTGAGCCAGAAGATTACATCGGCTCCGTTGTCAGGTAGCAAACCAAAAGCTCTCAGTGGAAATAGCCATAGCATATTGAGTATCATGCCCAGGACTGCAAACCTCAGCAGATGGAATTTCTGAAATCGACGGCTGAGTGGCCCCAAGGTGAGAGAGACTAGACCCACCGCAAGAATAGTGGGTGCGGCCAAAATTATTGAAGTGTCCTGGGTGCTGAATTCCCAATAATAAGTCCATGCCAACATATTGAGCGTCGCGACGATGCCATATGAAATAGACGCTGCCAACTGGTAGCCAATAATCAGTCTGAAGGTCGCATTTTCCATCGTTCTGGACAGGTCACTCCAAATACGACGTATGCCGACGCCCGGGTCTTTACCACTATCGAGTGTTCTGTATGATGGTGTTATGAAGCGCCGGGTTCCCATCAGTGTTATCGAGGCCATCACCCAAACTACGGCGCATGAAAGAGCTCCATACGCGATGTAGTTGTCCGGGTCGAAGCGCCCGTCGATGCCGTTTTGCGCCTGAAAGATGAAAGTCAGCGCGACGGCTGGCAATAGCACCGCGCACAAAAATAGCCCTCCCATCCGCGTGCCGAGGATCCGAGATCGCTCATTGTAATCGCGTGTCATCTCTGCGGAGAGAGCCAGGTGTGGAATCGCGAACCCGGTGATAAAGGTCCTCACCCAGAGTGACCAAAATAGTAACCAAGCTGCCAGTTGGTAATCACTTTGCTGGATTGACGGGGGTGGCTGAAACAGGCCGATAAAGCCCAAACCGGCGGGAATTGCGCTAGCCAGCATTAGCGGATGCCGGCGACCAAAGCGGCTAACCCAGCGATCGGAAAGTATGCCGACCAGGGGGTCGGACAGGCCGTCCCAAATAAGACTTAAACCGATGATAAATCCGGTGACTGTTCCACTGAGTCCTAGCACCTGAGTGTAGAACAGGAGAATAAACATGGTATAGGCGGATTCTTTTACCGCGTACACAGCGCCGCCTGCGCCATAGAAGAGTCTTGACCGAGTGGAAATCAATGGTTTAGCCGCGAGGGCGAGCGAAGCGTAGGTTTTCGTCTTTAACCATCGATGTATATGGCCCTGCGTGAGTGTTAGTGCTTACTATAAATTGAGGATGGGCAATTTTTAGATACAAAAAAGGGCGACTATGCCGCCCATTGAACTAGTGGTTAAAATCAGCGCTTGCCTTTGATCATGCCACGAAACCAGTCTGCGAGTGTTTCATGCTTATAGTCGGTGAATTCGCCAGCATCCATAAACATTCCGTGGTCGCTACAGATTTCATACCAAATATGGGGTTGGGTGGGATCCGAGGTTTTTTGCATATCGGTGTCACAGCGTGGGCAACAAATATCTTCTACTGTGTCCCACTTTTTGCCTTCAGACTTTTTACCAATATCCAGAGCATCCCCCATCCACTTTCCTTTCAGTCGGTGTGCTTCATCATCATCGAACCACAATCCTGCGCAGTGAGTGCAGCGGTCTATTGTGACGTCACCGTAGGTAACTTCGTCCATTCCATGCGCGCATTTTGGGCATTTGATGCTGTGCACATCCGCGTTGTATTCCATTGGAGATATCCTCTGTGGTCGTGGTTTATTATCTGTGTAATATACCGGTAGTTGGAGATTGGTCAATACCGAGTCTAGCTCAGGCGGAGCCAATTGTCCTCTTCGGTGATATGTTGCCCTAGTGTGTGCTTAGTTACACACTCCGATTCGAACGCGACATGACCCCCTGCGTTTTCGCTATTGTATATCTGGTTTGGTGCCCTGGCAGGTACCTTTCTGAGCCATGCCATGCCACCTCATTAATCGACATTCTTGTCTCTTCAGCATCGCCTCGTAGCGACTGCGCAGTTGCTCTTCTATCACACATCCTCAAGCCCGGATAAAGGCCCAGTGAGTTGTATGCTCTCCTGTTCTGGCTGAGGGTTCTGAGCGCTTGGCTCGTACTCGTCGTCAGTTTTATCGGACTTGAACTCCACAAGGCAGAAGTGAGAGCGCCTTAGACGATAAAAATGTTCGGTATCAATACATAGATCACAAATTGCGGGTGTTGAGTTAGGAGATTGTCCGGTACATCCTGGCACAGCGGTGAAGGAATGCCAGCGAGCAGCAATACACCAAGCAGATGAAATAATAAGTTCTTGTGTTTGCCGAGGAAAAAATTGACGAATATTTAACGATCCTGAATAAGGAGATCTTCAGCGCCCCTCTAATCTATGATGTCCTTTCTCACACCGGCCACTGCCGCTGTCCGCAGTTTTTTTCACAATCCGTCGTGCCCGAATTCTTACTTTGACTTTGTCGTTCATCGTATTCATCAGATCAACTTGACGGTGGGTTTTCATTATATAAGTGAACTGAATTTTAGCGTTGAATATATCGTGTTCGCCGCGATAAGTCTGATTTGGGCTAGTGTTACATCACCGAATGTAGATCAAAAAATAATCATTGCCTATCTCTTTATTAGGCCTACACTACGAGTGCGGTATCCAATCCCACACGGAGTGCATTTGGCATGATGGAAAAAGAATTGGCTCAAGCCACAAAGTTGGCCGAGCAAGCGAATAAAAAAGTGGCGCAGTTACGAAAAAAATTGCTTTCAGAAACTGAGAAGGCATACGCTAAAGCGAAACGTGATCTAAGTGCCGCGCGCAAAAAACATGGAACCGCTAATGTCCGATTGAAAAAAGCGAGAGCCTCGTTGAGTTCGAAAGCGAGTAAAGCAAACCAGAAAAAAGTTGAGGGTTTGCGTACACAGGTTTCAGAGCTGGCTGACGCAGTAGGAAGTATTGCCAAGGCGGCCTATGATTCAGCTGAACGATATATGCCATTGAAAGCTGATGCGCTGTTGGAAGATAGAAAGGCAAAGGCCGCCGAGCGTGCAGCAGCTTTGGTAGAAAAGGTTGCCGCAAAACAGTCCAGGTCCAAAAAGAAAGCACCTGCAAAGAAAAAAGCCACTGTCAGCAAGAAAGCACCGGCAAAAAAGGCGGCGGTAAAGAAGAAGGCTCCGGCTAAGAAAAAAGCGGCGGTGAAGAAAGCACCAGCCAACAAAAACGCGGCAGTGAAGAAAGCACCAGCCAAGAAAAAAGCTGCCGCTAAGAGAAAACCATCGGCCAAGAGAAAAGCCGCAGCAAAAAAGTAATCTCCGGTAAAACCTTGAATCAACGTTAGAGTGTTGATTTAGAATTGCCGTATAGAAAAGAAGTTTTTAAACGCAAACACGTGATTGATCTGCGCGTTCGTGTGGGGCCTTCCCTCGGAAAGTTTGAGAGGGAAGCTTCGATCATTTTTTCCACAGATTTGATAACTCCTCTGTCAGTTCCGCTTCGAGCGCCTTGGGCAACACGTTCACACCCAAGCCTGGGACCGAATTTCCTAGTTGAAAAACAGTGTCCTATACAGTGTCCGACACTACATTCGAGCCATTCAGGCAGTTACTGAAATGATTAACGCAGATAACATTGGCTGCGAATATGATGAGAATAGAGGATGTATCGAAGTGAGCCCCCTGTTGCGGCGACTACCGTGCCTTGTTTCAGGGCGATACTCTGGCGCCGGCAAATCAGCGCGCCTGGTCTTCTCCCATTTTATCGATTATGACGCACTGCTCGAAAATAATGCTAATGAGGAAATCAAATGAATTTTAGTAGTACAAAGGTTTTGCGAGTGCGCTCCGAGCGTGGTGCGATAGGCAAGAATTTGCTAGTTGCGCTTGTCATCCTTGCGGTCGGTGCCGCTTGGCTTCTGACCAATGACGATGTCGGCCAAGATGTGAAGAAGCAAGCGAAGCTCAAGGCGATGGAAAAAATAGGCGAGATCGCCGCTTCTGCACTGGCCGCCAATGGCGCGGGAGACGGGTCGGACACGCATGGTAGTGCCGTGGATATGATTCGACGTCCGATTGAGGTTCGAAAGATAGCGGACAATATTCACTACGCGGCGGGCGTGGGCAACACCATCATGATTGACACCGCCGAGGGTGTCGTCATTTACGATACGGGCCTGGTACTGCAGTCAGCAAAGCAGCTGCGACTGTTGAAAGAGCAAGTTTCTGATGCTCCGGTACACTCGATTATTCTCAGTCACTCTCACGCAGATCACATCGGCGGCGTAAAATTTTGGATGGAAGAGGGTAGCGAAATTATTGCCCACAAAGAGTACAGCGAAGAGCAGCGCTATCTGACTGAACTTGAACCGTATTTGTACGGTAGAAACCGAACGTTGTTCCCTTGGATACCTGAGAAAACGGTCGATATTGAAATGATGCGTTATGGGGGTATTACTCCTACCATCACCGTGGATGACGAAGACAGCTACACTTTTGTTCTTGGAGATATCGAATTCCAGGTTATAGGCGCTCCTGGCGCCGAGGGTGCGGACAACATTGTCCTGTGGTTGCCCGAGCAGAAAATATTGTTTACCGGAGATTTTTTCGGCCCGCAGTTTCCGCAGTTTCCAAATATCTTTACAATGCGCGGTGAAAAGATTCGCAAACCTATGGAGTACGTGGCATCACTTAACAAGTTGATGCTGCTGGAGCCGGAAATAGTTGTCCCCAGCCATCTCGACCCTACGGTGGGTGCACAGGCGATTCGCCAAGGGATGGAGAAAATTCGGGATGCTGTGCAATACGTCCACGATGAAACAGTCGCCGGAATGAATGCGGGTAAATCAGTAAACCAGTTAATGAAAGAAATAGAACTGCCGCCGAACCTTTCACTGGTTCAAAACCACGGCAAGGTCGACTGGGCGGTGAAGAGTATTTGGGATTACTACGCCACATGGTTTCACTTTGAAAGCACTACCGAGCTGTATCCGGTGGCGGCTTCCGAGGTGTATTCAGATCTCGCTGAAGTCGCCGGCTCCGAAGCGCTATTGACTCTGGGGCAAAAATATATAGAACAAGATTTCCCAGTCAAAGCACTTCACACGATGGAGGTTGCCTTGGCAGGTAACCCACAGAGCAAAGCGGCTCTTGAAGTCCGGCAGCAGGCTCTGAATCGCCTGATGGCGAAAGCAGAATCGGGCGTGCGCAACGATTATGAAATTTACTGGTTGAAATCTCGTCTGGCGGATACCGCAATCGCACTGGAAGCTGCGCTCTAGCTCGCGGTTTCCAGTGCGATTATCTTAAACGCGGGATTTCGCGGGTTTTTGGTTTTTTGGGCTGGCCCAGCGAACTGCTAAGCGTCGGAATTGCCACCCGGTACTCCACAGGGAATTCGATTTCTTCCAAATTGCCATCGAGGTCAATCTGAATAGGTTGGTCCGTTGTAAGGTAGGCGCCACAAGCCTCGCCGGCATCGCAAATCAATCCGTCGTTGTCGGCGTCAGTACCCGCAAACAACTCGTAGTTGCCCGCCGGGATATTGTCGAATTGATAGGGGTAGACACCTGTTACCACACGGGCGTCAAACTGGGCTGCAACTTCATTGGTCTCGGGGTCTACCAGGAGCAAATACAACAGTCCGACATCTCCACCCGAGTCTTGATCCACGACGGATATCAATACCTCGATCGTTAGAGAATTAATGGTGGAATCGGCGGTAATAGTGGAACTGTAGATTCCAGGCGACAAACCCTCGCGACTGACCGTTATCTGATAACTACCCAGTCCGCTGTTGTCGACACTGTCGGCTGCTATTTTCAGCCAACTTTGTGAACCTTTTACGTCGTTTAGTACAAGATCTCCATTGCCGCTGTTTTGTAGTTGCAGTATTAGCGATTGCCCAGCGCTGCCAAAATTCAACAAACTGGTTGAGGCGCTCAACCTTGGATTGTCTGCAGGGGGATTACCCGCTGCTGTTAAAGCGGCGACGACGGCGCGCTGTGCATTGATTAGTCCGTGGCCAAAAGAGTCATCTCGGCCCGGCGTTCCTAAATCATCGCTTAGGTCACCCTGGGCCAGCAATACATCGATATCTTGAGGGGACAAATCACCATTAACCGCTTTCATAAGCGCCAGAACACCGGCTACATGAGGCGTCGCCATCGAAGTCCCGTTGAGGAACGAATAGACAAAACCAACTGCGCCCGATTCGCTGATGGATCCGGCTGTGCTGAGTACGCCATCGGGATAGCCATCACCGTTGAAGTCTTCTCCGTTGTCGCCACCTGGTGCTGCAATATCAACCCCACTGCCGAAGTTGGAATAGGACGCAGCGCGGCGTTGAGAGTCAACCGCACTTACCGAGATGACACCTTCAAAGGATGCGGGATAACTTGGCGTGCCGGTCGCTTCATTGCCCGCCGCAGCTACCACGATAACACCCGCTGCACGAACTTCGTTAAACAGGGTTTGTGTGGACTGGCTGAAGGGAGATCCACCAAGGCTCAAATTGATGATGTCTGCTCGCTGTGCCGGCACGGTTCCCGAATCGTTGGGCAGTCCCGCCGCGTAGCGAACTGCCTGGCCTACATCGTAAGTGGTGCCCCCATCTACTCCGAGCACGCGCAGAGGCATTATGGATGCGTTCCAGGCCACCCCAGCAACACCGATGCCGTTATCGCTGGCAGCCGCGATAGTCCCGCTGACATGAGTGCCATGAAAGCCGCTGTTGCCCGCGTCGCCACCATCCCCCTCGTCTTCGGGGTTTGAATCGATACCGTTGCCATCGCGCGCAGTATCGGGGTCGGCGATGAAGTCATAACCTGACAGTAACTGGCCGGCAAGATCCGGATGGTTTGCGAGAATACCGGTATCGATCACCGCGACGATCACGTTGGGATCTCCGGTTGTCAGATCCCAGGCTGCGGGCAGGTTGATAAGCCGGTAGTGCCATTGAAAGGAGTAGGCCGCGTCATTTGGCGTCGCCATCGAGTAAACTTTATAATTGGGCTCTACAGTTGCCACCGTTGGGTCATTTTGCATGGCTTTGATGGTCATTAGGGTTTCCCAGCGCGCTTTAAGCGCCGGATCGTTAAGCTGCAATTGCCTGACCTTAGCTCTACCCAATCGATTTTCGCGCTGCTGCCCCGGTGCAAGGTGATCCATTCCCATTAGCTGGGGCCGCGTCCTACTGCCGAAGTATCGGCCACCCGAATCGCGCAGGCCACCGGCTCTGCGCTGCAGTCCCATACGCCTGTTGAGGCTGGATCGAGCTGAGCTCGAAGCGTTTGATGGGAGACTGTCGGTGTGCGTCACAATCGCCTGCCAGGGAACAATTTCTGCCGATGACATTGTGCCGGTAGCGAGCGCTGGACTAGCCCCATTGCTTGTGCCGATCGCCAGTGCGTAGTTGGTGGCACCGCTGAAGGCAAAGACATTCACAATAAACGTGCCGTCTTCTTCGATGATGATTGTTTCAACCTGACCTGTTTCAATTGAAAAATCGATGATCTGATTTTCGGTGTTGTACAGGTATAAATCCGCATCTGCCTGCTCGAAGTCTGCCACGAGCAGGGTAATCGTCTGCCCGGCTAGCAATTCGATTTGAAAGAAATCGTCGGTATCCCCGGTGGCCTGTGCGGGACCTTGGTCGCCGGTCCCAGGCTGGTTGACATAGCCTCCCAGGGTCGAGGGGTTCGATAGGGTCTGAGCTGTGGCAACAGAGTTGTTTTCAACGAAACTCCCCTGGGGGTTGTTGGTGTCGCTATCGACTCCGAGATTAGAGGAGACGCTGATGGCGCCCGAAATACGAAAACCGGTGGGGGTTTCTATCGGCGGAGGCGTTGGCGGCGGAGCGGGTGTCGGTTCGGGAGAGGGTGTCGGGGTGGTTCTGCTACTGCTACTGCCACCACCGCCGCCACAAGCGCTCAGCAACACAACGAATGCAAGGGATACTACCGTTACCTTATTTGTCATAGAAGCGAAAACTCTCTTTCTAACTGGGCCCAGTACTCCGTCGTTCCATTTACGGCAGCGATTTGATGCCTGTCTTTTGACGGTTTCCAACGTAAACCGTCTTTAGTATACCCCAGTCAAATCTGCTCGCTTTCTCAATTTCAGCGCCACACACCCAAGTGCAATTTTTTCACCCTGCGTTTTGGCCATGCTCGACATTCTAAGATGTAATATTTCCGGTAGCCTATACTTAGACATCAAGTGGACAGAATTCTTAGATCAAGCACATCAGAGGAGTTACGGATGAATCGACATTTACTGCTGCGAGGGATGGCCCTTTGCGGTGCCGCTCTTGCGCTGGGTTTTACGGCTGTCGCTGCCCAGGCAAAAACGAACAAGCCCAACATCCTGGTGATTTGGGGTGATGATATCGGTTGGTCAAATATCAGCGCCTACCACCGGGGAATGCTCGGCGGTAAGACACCAAACATTGATCGCCTGGCCAACGAAGGTGCTATGTTTACCGATTACTACGGCGAGCAGAGTTGCACGGCGGGTCGTTCTGCGTTTATTACCGGCCAGCATCCACTGCGTACCGGTTTGTTAAAAGTAGGCCTACCAGGGGCGGATATTGGCTTGCAGGCTGAAGATCCCACTATTGCCGAACTTCTCAAACCCCATGGCTATGTGTCTGGTCAATTTGGTAAAAATCACCTTGGAGACAAAGACAAGTTCCTGCCCACAGCCCATGGATTTGATGAATTTCTCGGAAATCTGTATCACCTCAATGCCGAGGAGGAGCCAGAGACCTACTTCTACCCAAAGGATCCGGCATTCCGCAAGCGCTTTGCTCCACGTGGAGTGATCCATTCCTATGGCGATGGGAAAATCGAAGATACTGGCCCCTTGAATCGCAAGCGAATGGAAACTGCGGATCAAGAATTTGCCGATGCGGCTTTAAAGTTTATCGATAAGTCTCATAAAGACGAAAAACCTTTTTTCGTTTGGTTTAACGCCACCCGGATGCATGTCTGGACACGTCTGGCGCCCAAGTGGGAGGGCAGTTCGGGTTACGGTCTCTATGCCGATGGAATGATGGAACACGATTATCACGTAGGGCTGTTGCTCGACAAGTTGGATGATTTGGGTATTGCCGACAACACTATTGTGGTCTATAGCACCGACAATGGTTCGCAGACCAATACCTATCCTGATGGGGGTTCTGAACCTTTCAGAGGTGAAAAAGGCTCAACGTGGGAAGGTGGGATGAGAGTGCCAGCCCTCATTCGTTGGCCGGGAGTAGTGAAGGAAAAAACCGTTATCAACGATATCTACTCCCATCAGGATTGGCTGCCCACGTTCCTTGCGGCAGCTGGCGATAGCAATATTAGCGCCAAGTTGAAGCAAGGGCACCGTGCTGGAGACAAAACATTTCGGGTACATCTTGACGGCTTTGATCAATCCAAAGCTCTGGCGGGTAAGGAGCCGGGCAGACGACGCAATATCTATTACTTCGACGATAACGCTAATTTCAACGCCATTCGTTGGAACGATTGGAAAATACATTTTGCGTGGTCGATGGAGGGCTGGGGTGGGCCACGTGAAGTGCTCAATTTTCCTCGAGTGGTTAATTTGCGCACGGATCCTTATGAGGAATCACTGGATTCTGGAATGTACTCTCGATTCTTCGCCGATCAGCTATGGTTGTTTGTACCTACTCAGCAAGAGGTGGGCAAGTGGTTGGGAACCTTCCGAGAATTCCCACCGCGCCAGGCGACCGCTAGTTTTACCATCGACAATATGATGCGTGGTATGCAGCAGATGATGCAAATGAAAGCGATGGGAGCGGGAGCTGGCCAGCAGCGGGCGCCAAAATAATTTCTTTTGCCAACGAAAAACGGGTAGTCGCGCAATGAACGCGACTACCCGTTTTTTCACTTCGATTTTTATAGGTATAAAGAACTTTTAGGCTTCGCAAATACTCTCTCTACCATAGGTATAAAGTCTTCCAGTGGCATGGCTTGAAACTCGGGGTCAAAAGCCTTTTGATCGTACTTGTGGCAAAACTCTGCTGTGTAGTTGAAGTGTTCATGATCCTTGAACTCGTCGCGCACGTTCCGATCTTTCCCCAGGTAATGGAAAAAGTAGTAGCCCTGAAAAATGCCGTGATGTTTGACCATCCAGTAATTTTGTTCGCTGATAAAGGGCTGCAACATTGTGGCGGCCAGGTCTGCATGATTTAGTGATCCCAGAGTATCCCCAATATCGTGGAGCAGCGCGCACACTACGTACTCCTCGTCGCGTCCGTCCTGATGGGCCAGTGTCGCGGTTTGCAGGCTATGCTGCAGCCGGTCGACGGGAAAACCACCGAAATCACCATCCAGCAACTTTAGATGGTCCAAAATGCGCTGGGCAAGCCCCGCCCACAACTCCTTTGCATTGTCGACAATAATCCCCCAGTCCTCGGGCGTGCCCTCTGTCATTTCCTTAAATTTTGCTCGTGCTGGTGCATTCATGATGTTGTCCTCGTATCAGTATTAGTCAAACATATCCGGTTGTTCTGCGCTGATCACGCTCAGTAGCGGCTGGTAGCTAAACCATCCTGCCAGTTCGCTGCCCACTGTCTTGTGGGTGAGTTTAGCGTTTTCATCGTCGATAACAACTGGGGTACCGGCCGCCTCGGCCATTAATTGTGCCTGGCACGTCCTTTCCATGGTGATGTACCACCAGGCAGCCGCTTCTACGGTTTCGCCGACCGTCAGCAAACCGTGGTTGCGCAATATGGCCGCTTTGTTGTCGCCCAATGCAGTGGCGATCCGATCGCCTTCATTCATATCTAATACAACGCCGTTGAAGTCTTCAAACACAACGTGGTCGTCATAAAATGCGCAGGCGTCCTGAGTGATGGGGTCCAGCTTGCGTCCAAGCGAGGACCAGGATTTGCCGTATACCGAGTGCGCATGCGCCGCTGCAGTGACGCGTGGATGCATTTCATGGATTTTGGAGTGGATGGTGTAAGCGGCGCCATTGAGCAGGCCTTTGCCTTCAAGAACTTCACCCGTATGGCTAACACACAGCAAATCGGAAACTTTGATTTGCTTAAAGGAGACCCCCATCGGATTTACCCATAGGCGATCCAGGTGTTCTGGATCTCTTACGGTGATATGGCCGGCAACACCTTCGTCAAAACCAAATTTCCCGAATAAGCGATACGCTGATACCAGTTTGCGCTTTCTGTCTTCGCGCTCTGCTTCTACGGATTCGAATTCGGGAGGAAAGACCATCCTCTCGGTTTGGTTCATGACAATCGAATTATGGGGTGCGTTCATGAGATCTCCTAATTGTTCACACTAGCTGCGTTGTTTGCTTATCAGAGTGTAAGATACTCTCAAAGGTAGCAGAAAATCTGCCATCCAGATGACATTTGGCAAATAAAATAACATTTCTGAACTGGATGCGATCAGTGCCAAGCGCTCCGGGCCGGCAAAGCCAGCGTGGTGAGAATTATGACGATCCCGTATACGGGCAGCGATTGGGTCAGCCAGCTTCCGCCGCTAGAGCGCGGTGCCACCCTGGCCCGAATGCAAATCAGAACAATACGAAAGGGTGAAGTGATCTACTCGCAAGGTGCAACCCATGAGGCGTTGTGGCAGTTGCGCAGCGGCACGGTGCGGGTGACGAATCAAACGCCCGGTGGCAAAGAGGTTGTATTCGCCATTTTTCATAGCGGCGATTGCTTTGGTGAGATTTGTCTTCTCGATGGACTGCCCGCTGCGAATACTGCCGTGGCAATAGAGAGGGTTGAACTCGCCGAGTTGAAGAAATCAGATTTCGACGAGTTGTATCGTAGCTACCCGGTTATCGCTGATCAATTGACTCGCTTGATGTGCAGCCGAGTGAGGCATATGTTGGCTTTTTATACCGACGTCACCCTGCTTTCACTAGAGCAGCGGATGGCAAACCGGATTATCTATATTGGCAGTGATTATCCCAGCCCAGGTGACGTGGGGGAACTTCAGTTGACTCAGCAGGATCTCGCGAATATGGTCGGCGCCACCCGCCAGGCGGTCAGCAAGGTATTGAACAAGTGGCGAGAGGGCAATTTGATTTCTCTGGAGTATGGCAGCATCAAAGTACTTTCTCTGGGTGCGCTGCAGGAAATTGTTCGTGGAGATCAGAGCTAGTTTTGCATAGCGGTATCGCCCGCTGAATAATTCGACGCGGATCGCTTGCCGCTTTTTAGTACAAACGCCCTCATTAAATACTCTGAATGTAGGCATAGAGCTTGGAAGCCTGATTGGGGTTGGCAAATCGTTGAGCGCATGAATGCGCGGGGCGGCCATCCGCGAGCCGAGCCCCCATGGATGGGTTAACGGTGTGCCTGGACAGGACATAGTAGCAATCTGCTCTACATGCTGAAGGTTTCGCGCTTTGTTAGTTTTTAGGGGCCGATGTTTCGGGGCAGACGTTCAGAATACGTGCTGACTAACTGGCCGACCCAGGCCCCTGCCATCGCGTAACTGTCCCAGAATCCAGGCCAAACAAATCCAAGACTCTGCCGACGCTGTGGTTAACAATGTCATCGATTGAATTGGGCTTGCTGTAAAAAGCCGGCATGGGCGGTGCGATGATGGCACCTAGTAGCGACGCTTCATACATGAGTTTGCAGTGTCCAGTGTGAAGCGGCGTTTCCCGGGGCATCAACACCAACTTCTTGCGCTCTTTCAGGCAGACATCTGCGGCGCGAACCACCAGGCTGTCCGAATAGGAATGCACGATGCCAGAGAGCGTTTTCATTGAGCACGGTGCCACGATCATTCCATCGACTCCAAAAGAGCCACTGGCGATACTCGCTGCTTGATTCTTTTCTCCATGTACAACGTCCGCCAGGGCTTCTACATCCCCAACCTTGTAGTCGGTTTCTAATTCGATGTTGAGGCGCCCATATTTGCTGATCACAAGATGAGTTTCAACTTCATCGAAATCTCGCAACATCTGTAGTAAACGGATGCCATAAATTACTCCGCTAGAACCGCTGATGCCAATAATCAATCGCATCTTTTTCTCCATTTTGTTAGCACGCGCAACTAGTGAGTTTATCAGATAGTGTCGGTGACTCTGTTCGGGTGTGTGTAGATGGTGGCACGCTGCTCGCGAACAAAGCCGCAGAGCGTCACTCCAAATTTTTCGGCGACTTCGATGGCAAGTGAGGTTGGAGCGCTTACAGCCAGCATCATTTGTAGATTTGCTCGCACTGCCTTAATGACCATTTCTACGCTCAGACGGCTGGACAAAACTGCGCCGCAGCTCTCCACAGTGCCTCGCTCTAGTAACACCATGCCGATAACCTTGTCCAATGCATTGTGCCGGCCCAGATCTTCAGCAACTGCCAATACTGTTCCGTCACAGTCAAAAATTGCCGCGGCGTGTGAGCCGCCCGTGCGGCGAAAGATTCGCTGCTGTTTGTTCATTCGCTGCATAACTGCGCTGAACTCGCTGTGCGGCAGCTTTAGTCCCGTGCCGACCTTTGAAAGTCCCAGTGCGTTGTCGCGCAGTATTTCAGTGGGCCCGCAGATGCTACAGGAGCTGTTTATAACTACATTGCGGCGCGAGGCTTTTACTTTTTCTGGATTGTGCAATTGCAACTGCACAACCTTGGTGTCTTCCGCACAAATGGAAACACTTTTGATATCTTCCCGGCAGGCGATCAAACCTTCTGTCAATGCAAACCCGATCGCCAGCGCCAAACCTTCCGGCTCTTCGCCTTCACCGAGCAATCCGTCCTCGATAGTGAAACCTTGGGCTGTAGTTCCGGTTTCGCTAGGGGTCCACATTAAGGTGTAGTGTCCAATGCCCTCTACATCCAGGGTTAGAGCATCTTCTTCAACCACTTCGCATTGTAGTCTATGGGGTGCGTCACCGTTGTCGGGCAGATGAATAGCCTGGACAGCAATGACGCCGCGATTGGCTTTTTTATCGGGCATTTAGACTCCGTGCTTGCTCTGAGTGAACACTATCCAGCGGTCTGTGCTCCGTCTATGGGAAAAGCGATTCCAGTCACGAAGCGCGCCTCATCTGAAGCCAAATAGGCGATGGATGCGGCGATTTCCTCGGGCTCGGCCCCGTCTAACAGGGGGAACATTTTCATAAGGAGTTGTTCGTCGACGTCTTCCGGAATAGAAAACTGACTTGTCAGAGGTGTCTTGACCATGCCTGGGCAAATCGCGTTGATCCGAACGCCTTTCTTGGAGTATTCGATTGCGAGAGATTTGCTAAACATAACCACGGCGGCCTTGGTAGCGCAGTAAGCCGAATTGTAAGCCTGCCCCTCCAGCCCTGCTGAGGAGGCCATATTGATGATATTGCCCTTGCTTTCCATTAAGTGCGGCATTGCTGCGCGGCAAAGAAAAAACACGCTATTGATATTGATGCTCATCATGCGCTGCCACTCCTCATCACTGATATCGGTGAGGTGCTTGCACATTGCGATACCAGCGATGTTGCATAAAACATCCAGGCGGCCCAGCTTCGAAACACAAGATTCAACGGCTTCGGCACACCTGTGGGAGTCCGTCACGTCTAGGTGCACCGTGTGCACGACGGCATTTTCGGGTAGTTCCCGGGCGGTCTGCGCCAGACCTGAGCTGTCTATATCAGCCAGAAAAAGCTGTGCACCCTCGCAACCCAGTCGCAGTGCAGTGGCTTTGCCTATGCCGGATGCTGCTCCAGTGATGAAGGCTACCTTGCCGGTAAATCGCGTCATGCCGGTGTCTTCGTCCTGCATGTTTTTAGTCGCTGCATCTGAGAACGATCTTGCCCATATGGTCGCCGCTCTCCATATGTTGGTGGGCCTGCTCAACTTCTGCCAGTGGATAAATACTGTCGACTAGCGGCTTTATTGTGCCGGCTTCCAGATGCGGATAAATGTGTTCCAGTATCTCCTTTACCATAACCGCTTTTTGTTCAAAGCTCTGTGCTCGCAAGGTTGATCCAGACAGGGTGATGCGTTTCATCAACAGGGGGGCAAAATTAACCTCAGCGCTAAATCCGCGCAGGTAGGCTATGTTGACAATGCGTCCTTCAGGTGCCGCCACATTGATATTTTTTTGGATAAAGTCGCCGCCCGCAAGATCGAGAATGACATTTATTGTGTCTTTTAGTCCAAGTTCCGTGAGCACTTCCTCAAAATTTTCAGTCTTGTAGTTAATGGCCCGTGTAACGCCTCGGGCCTCCAATGCCTGACATTTTAGGTCAGTTCCAGCGGTGCTGTATACCTCTGCGCCCATGGCCTTGCACATCATGATCCCGAGTGTGCCTATGCCGCTTGCACCGCCATGAATAAGTACTCTCTCGCCTTTTTTGAGCCCGGCGCGTTGAAAAATATTGTGCCAAACGGTCAGTAACGCTTCTGGCAGCGCGGCGGCCTCGGCCTTGCTGAAGCCTTTGGGAATGGGCAGGCATTGGCTAGCGGGTGCAAGACTGTAATTTGCGTAGCCGCCTCCGTGGGTGAGGGCGCAGGTGTTATCCCCGACGCTCCAGCCCTCCACGCCGTCGCCTACTGCTACGATCTGCCCGGCAACCTCAAGCCCCATGATGGGCGATGCATCCGCTGGGGGTGGGTACAGTCCTTTGCGTTGCAGCAGGTCCGCCCGATTGATTCCCGCAGCACGGACTTTGATTAGAACCTCACCCGGACCCGGTGCGGGCATGGGGCCGAATTCCAGGCTAAGGTCTTTGTTGATTTCGTTTATCGCAATGAATTCGCGTTCTCGGGGAATTGTGTTGTCCGCACCCATCAAATTACCGTCCATATCATGTGTATTATTGGCTCCCACTGGCTGCAGTTGATCTTAGTTGCGACCCGGAAGGGCCACGTAGTTTAGCCTACTAGGGGGCCGATGGTTAGCAGGGCTTTCGTGATCCGTTAACATTTAATACACTGATATTAAAATAGTGTAGGTAATCGGCCTATGAGCCGAGGAGTTTGAGTGAGCGACATACGTATTTCAGATCTGGCCGACCCGATTTTGAGCAGGGAGCAACTCGCGGCCAGAGCCTATGGCGATACGCTTGATATCGAATTAAGCCGCGATAGCATTCTCCGCGAGGCGCAGCACAAGACTGGATTAAGCGATTGGGGCCCATCGGATTTTCTCGAGCGCCTGGATCTGTTAGTGGATGAGTGGAATGCCGACAGCGGGCTCAACGGTATTGGTCGGCTGAGTCTACGCAGTAAACTGCTGCAGCACGCGACCAGTCGCTTGCTGATTCAGGATCAGTGGACGAAGCACCCAGAGATTTTCGACATAGAGATTAAGAGCCCGATCATTGTCGCGGGGCTGCCGCGCTCTGGCACGACTCATCTGCTGAACTTGATGGCTGCGGATTCACGGCTGAGAGCTCTGCCACTGTGGGAGTCTTATGAGCCTGTGCCAATGCCGGGAGAGGGTTTACTGGAAGACGGTAGCGACCCGCGTTACCAGCGCTGTGCGCAGAGCTGGGAAATGATGAAAATCATGACGCCTCATATTGCCGCAATGCATCCGATGAACCCGGATCATATTCACGAAGAACTGGAACTGATGGGCCCCAATTTTGGCTCGTATAATTATGAGTGGCTATCCCATTCCCCGCGCTGGCGGGATCACTATCTGGGCGAAGACCAAGGCTATCAGTATGAGTACATGCGCGATGTGCTCAAGTTATTGCAGTGGCAGCGCCGTGATACCGGCATGCCCACGCGCTGGGTGTTGAAGTGTCCCCAGCATTTGGAACAGTTGCGGGTTTTGCATAAGGTTTTTCCCGATGCCACGGTGGCGATTACACACCGAGATCCGGTGTCAGTGATTCAGTCCTCGGTGACGATGCTCGCCTACGGCCAGCGGATGAGTCGGAACAAGGTGATGATTGATGGTTTGGTGGACTACTGGTCAGATCGAATTGAACATTTATTGAGGGCCTGTGTGGCAGATCGCGATTGCCTTCGAGAAACCCAGAGCATTGATATTCCTTTTCACGAACTAATAGTCGACAATGTGAATATGGTCGAGAAAATCTACGACAAAGCTGGCTTGCCTATGACTGAACAAGCCAGAGGTCAGTTGAGTTCCTTTGTGGATACCCATAAAGATGAGTACGGCCGAGTGGTCTACGATCTCAAGGGCCAATTCGGGGTTGACCCCGATGAATTAAGAGAGCGTTTCGGCTTCTATTTCGATTCGTTTCCTGCAAGGCGCGGGTAGAGCCGGACCGGCATATCTTTAAACGCATGAATACTGTTCGAGCGAATAAATGTGGGCTCCGCTGTCATTTCGATTTTCGAAAAATGGCTGAAGAACTCCTCAAAAAATAAGCGTGTTTCCAAGCGTGCCAGATTGGCGCCCAGGCACAGGTGAATGCCGTGACCGAAAGCCATGTGCGGGTTTGTAGCTCTTGCTATGTCGAATGTCAGGGGCTGTTCAAAAACGTCCTCGTCGAAGTTGGCCGAGCTGTACAGCATGACGACTCGATCTCCCGCCGCGATTTTTTGTCCGCGGATCTGCGTTTCACAGGTCGCGGTTCTGCGGAAGTAGTGGAGTGGGCAAGTCCAACGCAACATCTCCTCAACGGCTGTTGGCAGCTTCTCCGGGTGCGCTTCGAGTTGTTCGTATAGCGCCGGGTCTTTTATGAGCTCATACATTCCGCTACTGATGAGTCCACGTGTGGTCTCGTTTCCCGCCACGGCTATCTGAATAAACAAGGAGGCGAATTCCATTTCGGAGACCAAATGCCCATCCACTTCGGTATTGATTAATACAGAGATCAGATCGTCACCGCCACGGTCTTTTCGTTCTGCGGCTAGCTGATAGCCGTATGTCCCCATATCGATAGTCGCTTGCTGCAGCTCTTCGGGTGTACCGCCCAGATCCGGGTCACTTGCTGACGTTTGTAAGTCTGACCATTTGCGAATTTGAGGCCACATGTCAGATGGGATCTCCAGCAGTGTTCCGATCACAGCAGTGGGTAGATCTCCGGCCAAGCTTTCAACGAAATTGACCTCACCGATTTCCTCTGCAGTACTCATTATTTCGCGAGTGAGCTTGCGGATTTTTGGTTCCAACTCAGCGAGCATTTTCTTTGTGAAGCGGGTGATAACCGCGCGGCGTATCGGGCCGTGATTTGGTGGATCCATGCCCAACAGCTGCCCCTGAGCCATTGTTAAAATGTCCTCTGGGAGATCGTCGACCATCACGAAACCTTTTTGAGCCGAGAAGGTTTTGTGATCGCGGGAAACCTGCATTACATCCTCGTGTTTGCTGATCACCCAGTAGCCATGACCCTCGGGGTGTGGGTGCCAGTGCACGGGAGAGTTTTCCCTCAACCATGCGAACTGCGCATGTGGGATTCCCTGGGTGTAGTTATCGGGGTCGTAGACGTCTATCTGCATGGTTTCTTTACTCATCCGTTTTTCTATTGTCTTTGCAGATCAAGTGCTCGAACAGCCCTCGTGCCTCTTCAAGCTTGTCAAAGATCGGGTAGTTGCTGTCGATCGCCCAGCTTGTGGTGAGGGTGTTGAGAGTTCCGACCACCATAGATGCCAGGATCTCGGGAGAAAAATCCCGGTGGGCGTCCCCCATTTCTTGACCTGCCACAAACAGCTGTTTGAAGCTTTCAATAGCGGAGTTGCCAATCTCTCGCTGTTTTTCCGTATCGTTAACGAAGGTAGACGGTGCCATTAATATCAGCTGGCGATCAATATCCGCATAGCCTGAATAGTTTGCCTCGATATAGTCGATCATCGCGGCCAGTCGTGCGCGGGTCGATTGATGATTGTCCATCAACAGTCGCAGCATGGGTTCGGACTGATTGTACAACCGGGAAATGCCCAATCCCCCCAAAAGAGCGTGCTTGTTGGGGTAATGCCCGTAGAAGGTGCGACGCGCAACGTCTGCTTCTGCACAGATTTGTTCGATGTTGGTGTCTTCAATACCCTGGCGCTTGAACAGCTCATAGGCAGCATCCTCAATGCGAGCGCGTATCTCCTGCTTACGCTTCTCGCGACGGCCAATGGGTGGCTCTACCACGTACATGAATTGTCCTTGATTTGTTGCAGTGTGGGTTGCATTTTGAGGTCCATTAAACTATTTTGTATACATATGTGCAAGTTTGCTCGTTTGAGAAGCGGGTTTTCCTTTGCAGTGCCTTTTGTGAGATAGGGAGTTTAATTGATATGTCTGATCGTTTGATTGTGGTTTCTTCGGACTGCCACGCTGGCCTTCCCATTGCCGACTATAAGCCCTACCTCGATGAAAAGTATCACGAAACTATGGATATAGCCGTGCCTATTACCGTCGACATGTTGCAGAAGGCGGAAGAGAGCTTTCTGATCAAAGAAATTAATGATGAGTGGCGCGCGCCGATCAAGCAGCAGCTTACCGGCGCGTGGGATTACGATGAGCGTGTGAAAATGCTGGCGGGCGATGGCATTGCCGCCGAAGTTATATTCCCCGACGGAATCACTGAAATGAACACGCCACCCTTTGGCGCGGGACTGGGTTTGTCGCCACGAGATCAGGTGCCCGAACTGCAGTGGGCGGGTGCAATGGCGCACAATCGATGGTTGGCTGAATTCTGCGCTAATAATCCAGCCAGGCATATTGGAGTCGCTTCCATTCCCCTACTTTGGGATGTGCAGCAGGCGGTAGAGGCGGTGCGCTGGTGTGTGGATAACGGTTTAACTTCGGTCATGATTCCAACACTGTGGGGCGAACACGACGCCTATCACCACACTAAATACGATCCGTTTTGGGAAGTGTGCGAATCCCTTGGGGTTATTATCCACTTTCATTCAGGCCCTGCACCTCACCCGGAGTATTTTGGCAAAGAGTGGCCGGTGGTCGATAACAGTGAACAACTGCCCGGAGCCATGGGAATTTATGTGTCCGAAGTGATGTGGTGGTTGTATCGTCCACTGACCTACATGATCTGGGGCGGCGTGTTCGAACGCTACCCAACTTTGAAAGTGGTGATGACAGAAGGCGGCACTATTTTTATGCTGCCACCTTGGTTGCGCTTACTTGATCACAATTATACTGACGTTCAGTTCTCCGCCAAGTTGGGTGATTTCCGCAGTCATCTCTCGATGAAGCCCAGCGAGTATTTCAACCGCAATATTAATATTGGTGCGTCCTGTATTCCTCGTGCAGATGTGGATCTACGAGGTCTTATTGGTGTTGAAAATATGATGTGGGGCAGTGACTACCCGCACCCCGAAGGTACCTGGCCCAATACGGGTCGATACCTTACCGACGTGTTTAGCGGTATTCCCGAGACAGATGGGCGCAAAATTCTTGGAGAAAATGCGATCGATTGGTATGGATTAGATCGAGAGAAGCTGCAGAGTGTTGCCGATGAAATCGGTCCCAATGTTTCAATCTTTAACTGAAAAAAAATACAGAACCGGAGATAAGAAATGGCGATTGTTGAACCCTGCCAATCCAAAACAAATTCAACCCCCGAGTTCCCCATGGGTTGGTATTCTGTTGCTCGCAGCCAGGAGCTTCTCGTCGGCGAGGTTACATCCGTTCAGGCATTTGATCGTGAGTTGGCCTTGTATCGAACTCGTTCGGGAGTGCCTGTTTTGCAAGATGCGTTTTGCCCGCATCTGGGTGCAAACCTTGGCGTAGAGGGGCGCGTTGTCGGTGAGTCGATTCGCTGCCCTTTTCACGGTTGGCGTTTTGGTACGGATGGGCAGTGTGAGGAAATCCCTTACTGCGAAGAGATCCCAGAGCGTGCTCGTATTCGAATTTGGCCTTGCGAGGAAAAGAACGGGGAGATTTATATCTGGTTTCACCCCGAGAACACCGACCCGCAGTGGTCGCTTCCGGAACTCCCGGAACTGGATGACCCCAATTGGACCAGTCCTCGTTACGCGGAATTTTTGGTACCTGCACATGTGCAAGACATAGCAGAGAACTCCTGTGACCCCGTGCATTTTCAGTACGTGCATGGCCAGGCGAACGTACCTCCATCGGAGGTAACCATCGACGATGACGGGCGTACTCTTCATCTAAATACAGATGCGTCCAAGGCGGATATTCCCAGTCACTTACATGCCACGGTTTATAACCCTGGTTTTGCTATGGTGCGAAATACCTACGGACCCAATGCAGAAATGGTGATGTACAACAGCGCCCAACCCATTAGTAAACACGAAACTCGAATGCGTTGGACGCTCTGCGTACGCAAGGAAATTGAAGATCTTGCGGGAGACGATGTAATGAAGGGTATTATCGCCGGTATCTCCGATGACTATCCCATCTGGGCGAATAAGGTTCACAAGCATCGACCCCTATTTTGTAAGGGCGACGATACACTCGTTTTGTTTCGCAAGTGGGTGAGACAGTTTTATGTTGAAGATCGGGAAAGCGCTTAGCCATGCAGGATTTTAATGGCAAAGTTGCAGTGATAACCGGTGGGGCTAGCGGAGTGGGTCGCTCGTTGGCGTTTTCTCTGGGTCGTCGCGGCGCAAAGATTGTTGTAGGTGATGTCGATAGAACTGCGATGGCGCAAATTCTGGAAGACCTTGGTAGTGAAAATATCGAGGCGGTTGTAGAAGTCTGCGATGTGACATCGGTGGACAGTTTGAATCAACTGGCGGATCGAGCCGAGTCCAGCTTTGATGGCATTGATCTTGTGTTTGCCAATGCCGGTATTGGTGCGGGTGAGTCCGGCGCTATTTGGGATTATTCTGTCAAAGACTGGCAGTGGTGTTTTAATGTCAATATGTGGGGCGTCATCAACACCATGAGTGCCTTCATGCCGCGACTAACCGCTCGCAATCAAGAAGCTCATTTTGTTGTTACCGGCTCTGGCAACGGTGCCTTTTTAGTGTATCCGGATCAGCCAATCTACACCGCTAGCAAAGCGGCGGTTCAGGCTATTACAGAGAATCTGCACTATCAGCTTGTAGCGGCGAACAGCCCCGTCAAAGCCAGCGCCTTGTTTCCCGGCCCCCATGTGGTGGACACCGGACTTTTTAATTCCGGGCGAGTGCGTCCCGAAGAATTGAAGAAAGATGTTGAAGGCAATGAATCGGGTATAAGCTCTGTCGATGATATGAAAAAAATGTGCGCAGAATTTGGTATTGATCTACAGGTTACACATCCTGATGAAGTCGCTGAAATGGCGGTTGAAGGTCTGCAAAAAGATGCGTTTTGGCTGCTGGCGACAACGCCTGATACTGACCAAAAAATTCGCGCTCGCGCCGAAATGATTCTCAACCGTGAAACACCCGTCGCAAATATGGTTGGTGCTTAAGCCGCCACAATTTCATTACCCATCCGTTTAAGAGGAATGCAAATGTCTAACGAAACCGGTGCACCCCAGGGAAACCCTGGAGATATCGTCAACTGGCCCATGCTGAAAATTGTTTATCGGACTGATCCAGCGAAAATTGCAGCGTTGTTGCCACCGGGCATTGAGCCCGGCGCAGAGCCGAATGTTAACCTTACAATCTACAACTTTCCGGTGCCCGATGAACCTGAGTATGGGATTGTGACTAGCGTCGACGCTAACTTTAACGGTGTGAAAGGCGAGTATACGTTGGGCTACGGGATCGATCAGGAATCGGCAATTTTTGGCAGCCAGGAAATCAATGGCCAACCCAAATACCCCTGTACTACACACTTCTATCGTATGGGGCCGCAAGTGACGGCTCGCTGCTCTCACCAAGGTTATACCTTTGTTGAATTCAAGGGTGCGTCGACCGGACCTACGGAAATTCCGGAAGATTTTGATCAACATGAATTCTGGATAAAAGTGTCGCGGGCAGTGAGCGTAGGTGGACCGGCAACAGGATATGACTTCCCGCCGCAGGTGGTTCAGGTCAGCAGTCGCTACGGTACAGCGTGGCGAGAAGAGGTGCAGGGTGAATTAGTGTTACATGATAGCCCCTGGGATCCTTTGAAAGCTGAGCTGCCCATGCTTGAGCAGCTCTCGGCGTATCTTTGGTGGCCAAAGTTCCTCAGCCGTGAAATGAAACTGGCTGGCCCGCTGGATCCTGAAGGTTTCCTGCCGTTTGCGGATACGATTTCTGGATCGCGCTGGCCTGGAGAAAATGGAGGCCCCAAGAAAGGCTGAGTGCTACTGTGGCTCACGGTCTTCACCGGTGAGATGTAACCGGCATTTCAAACTGACGCGAGGATTCTCTTAGTGGCCGTGTTCCGTGATTGGATCCCCGCACTCGCCGGTATGGGCTGCTTCGCTCTCGGAGCCGGCTTGATTGGAGTCTACGGCTTCTTTGCGAAGCACCTTGCCCAAGAGTTTGACGTCGGTCTGGCCACGATCAATATAGGCCCCGCCGCGCTGCTTCTTGTGCCTGGGTTGGTTGGTCCCGTGGTGGGTAAGTTTGTCGATAGAATACCCATTCGTAGAATAATGCTAACCGGCGCTACCATCGCTATGGTCTCTTTATATCTGGCGAGCAGGTCGAGTACTCTGACTTTGGCAGCAATGTGCTTTCTCGGTTTTGCACTGGGGCTTGCGATGTACGGTCCGGTGGTAGTCAACGGTTTGTTGATCAAACTGTATTCTGGGCGGGAAGCTCGGGCGCTCGCTATTGCGGCTATGGGCATCAGTGTGGCCACGATACTTCTGCCTCCTCTGGTAGGTGTTTTACTTTTCCATTTCGAGTGGCGCGATGTGCTCGCGATGCTGGCTATGGGCGCGGGCTTTCTACTTTGGTTGATCATTGTGCTGGGTATACCTGCGCGAGCCGGTTTAGTTGAAAAAGTCTCTGTCGCTACAAATGATAAATCTCATCTGTATTCCAATCGAAGCTTCTGGTTGGTTGGCTTGTGTGTCGCCCTAGCGCTCAACGTCTCCATTGTTTTGGCTATCTCTTACCCGCTGCATTTTATTAACATTGGATTCTCGATTGCTCAAGCAGGTCTGTTTATCTCGGTGGCCGGCCTTGCCGGTCTATGTGGGAAGGGGGTGTTGGCGGTGTTTGCCGATATAGTCTCCCGGCACACTAAGGCTGTCGCGTTTGGTTTAATTGTTGGGCAGGCGCTCAGCTTGGTGTTACTGCTGTTTGCCGATAGTGTGGCTACCACCTTTGCGGTGATGTGCATTGCAGGGTTTTGCAGCGGGGCGTTCATACCGATGCACCCTTACTTAAACAGTCGGTATTTTGGGGCCGATATTATCGGTGAGGTTAACGGCGCCCAGATGCCGCTATTTTTACCCTTCGGGTTGATTGGCGCGCCGCTTGCGGGCTACCTGTATGATCTTCAGGGTAACTACGTGGCGGTCTTCTGGGGTCTCGCTGCAGTTCTGATACTCGCTGGAATCCTGGCATTGGTGTTGCCTAAGGCCAACCCGGTGTCTTAGTGCTTACACCCGTTTCCGAGTCATTTTTGATGTAACCGATTACATAATTTTGTACACTTGGCTACCTTGTAGCTCGGACTTCCCGAAAGGTTTGCTCAATGCTAAAAATGATAATAATTGCTGTTGTGCTGGCGCTCGTGGTTTTCACCAGTATCACTTTTTTCAATCTTCGCTCCAATGGCTTGTTTAGATCGCCCGTTTATGACGCTCAGGCCCCGGATATCCCTGATTTAAAACATCCCGCCATTCTGGTGCTGAGTAAAACCAATGGGTTTATCCACAAAGAGGGCCTGCCTGCGGCGGGTAAAATGTTGGAGGAGTTAGCTCTCGAGCACAATTGGCATCTTTATCAGAGCGAGAATGCGGCCACCCATAATCCCACAGACCTCGCGCGCTTTGATGTGGTGATATGGAACAATACATCAGGTGACATTCTTACCCTGGAACAACGTCGGGCTTTCAAGTCTTGGTTAAGCGATGGAGGTCAATGGCTGGGGCTGCACGCCGCGGGCGGTGATCCGTCCTACGATTGGCGGTGGTATGCAGATACTCTGATTGGGGCGCAGTTCTTTGGCCACACCATGTCGCCTCAGTTTCAGGATGCCGACGTGCTTGTCGTAGCGCAATCGGAGTTAACTGAACAATTACCCAGGCCTTGGACGATCCCCCAGGAGGAGTGGTACGCCTTTGACCGCAATCCCCGGGATACGGGTTCCACCATACTGCTGGCTTTGGACGAAACGTCCTATGATACCGACGAAACGGTCTTCCCCGATCCCTCAATGCCCGGGGAGCATCCAATCGCCTGGACTCATTCAATCGGCAAGGGCACTATCATTTATTCGGGGATTGGGCATGGCGCAGCGACGTATGAGCTGCCCGAATACCGAGAATTTCTGGTCAGGTCTATCAATTCCCTTATTGGGCGAGTTGAGTTGGTTGAGACATCGGAATAGCTATCGGGAGGTTTAGCATGTGGGCTTTATTGTGGGGTGTCGGAGTCGCCTTTTATCTGCGTTTTGGCTTGGAAGCTACCGCTTGGTTTTTTTATGAGGCGAGTCATGCGCTCAACATAGACTCACTGTATTGGGGGTACACTGTTTTTCGTGGTGGTGCCTTTGCCTTTGGGCTGTGGGGGTATCAGACCCTGGCGTGTTTAGGAATAGGGTTGTTAGTGGGTCTACTCATTTTCTGGCGATCCACGGCCCGGGAGACTGTATGAACAGACGAGAATTTTTACAGTGTGCGGCGGTGTTGGCTGCCGGCTCTGTCGCACTGCCCAGCAGCTGGGTGCTGAGTGAGGAACAAAGCACCTTTATCGCCGGTCAGAGAAACTATATTGATCGTAGTATCGCAACTTTCTTTACCCCGCAACAACGAGCCACAGTTGCGGCCATCGCCGAACAAATTATACCAGCGACAGATACCCCCGGTGCCGCCGACGCAGGCGCGGGAAAGTTTATTGAACTGATGGTTGCGGATTGGTTTACGGAAGAAGAGCGTGCGCTTTTCATGTCTGGGCTAACCCAACTTGAGAGTGAATCTGCGGTGCCCTTTGCCAGCCTCGGCTCAGGGCAGCAGCTTTCCTTGCTGGAACAATTAGAAGACGATGCCGGAGATTCCACTTGGTATAACCTGGGCAATGTTACCCGTATATGGGATGAATCTGCGCCCTTTATTTGCCAGATGAAGGAACTGACAGTACTGGGCTTCATGCTATCTGAAGTCGGATCCACAGAATTTCTTAGGGAAAACCTTATGGGTACTTTCGATGGTGGTTTGCCTCTTTCTCCCGAGGATCCAGCCTACGCGGCGGAGCTTCCGTTGCGATTGATGGCCCGGGGCTAGTCGGTATGAGCGAAACACAGTTTGATGCCATTGTCGTAGGCTCGGGTATTTCCGGTGGCTGGGCGGCCAAGGAGTTAACAGAGCGCGGCCTTAAAGTTTTGATTTTAGAGCGAGGACAAGACGTACAGCACGGGTCAGATTATAAGGGCGAGCATGCGCCAGCCTCTAAAATTAAGTTTCACGGAATGCCTGATAGAGAGCGCGATGCTCGAGACTATGCAATTCAGAGCACCTCCTATGCCTTCAGCGAAGCCAACATCAATTACTGGAATGTGGATAGCGAGAACCCCTATATTCAGACTCCAGATAAGCCCTTTCACTGGAAGCGTGCCGATGTGGTCGGAGGCAGATCTCTGCTGTGGGGGCGCCAGGTCTATCGCTGGAGCGAGCAGGATTTCAAAGCCAACGCCACCGATGGCAGTGGCATACCCTGGCCCGTCGACTATTCGGACATTGCGCCCTGGTACAGCCATGTTGAGAAGTTTATTGGCGTAAGCGGTGAGGCGGAGGGCTTGGCGCATTTGCCGGACAGCGAATTTCTGCCGGCGATGGAATATTACGATGTGGAAAAAACCATCAAAGGACGAGTAAAGAAAAAACTTCCCGAGTTGACGATTACTATGGGCAGGGCGGCAGTTTTAACGCAAGACCACAACGGTCGCGCAGCTTGTCACTACTGTGGCCCCTGCCACCGGGGTTGCTCAACCGGTAGTTATTTCAGTTCCCAAAGCTCAACTCTGCCGGCGGCTCGAGCCACTGGCAATTTAACGGTGCTACCCAATCAGGTAGTGGAACGCCTGGAACACGATGAATCGGGCAAACGTATTACCTCAGTTAAGGCTATCGATACGCAAACGGGAGAGCGACGGGAGTACACCGCAAAAATCTTTTTCTTATGCGCGTCCACTGTCGCCACAGCGCAGATCATGCTCAATTCCACTAGTACTTTGCACCCTAGTGGCCTGAGTAATAAAAGTGGAGCCCTTGGCAGAAACATCATGGACCATATGATGTATGGGCATATAGGCATGATGGTGGATAACACCGATGGCTACTATCAGGGCAATCGCCCCAACGGCTTGTACATACCCAGGTTCCGCAACGTTGGGGGGCGCGATGATGATGCTGACTTTTTACGGGGCTATGGTTACCAGGCTCATGTCGTTCGACCCGATTGGCAAACTTCTTTTAACACCAAGGGTTTTGGAATCGATTACAAGGAATCATTGCGTAGGCCGGGATCTTACTGGATATGGGCACTGGGTGGTTTTATTGAATGCCTCCCCCAGGAGAACAACAGGCTCTACCTGCACGATAGTAAGAAAGACCGATTCGGTATTCCCCAAGTGGTCACGGAATTTGAATGGGGTGAAAATGAGATGCGCCTGGCCAGAGATTCAGCTACGCAAGCCGGAAAGATTTTTCGTGCTGCGGGTGCTGTTTACTATCAGGAATCTGATATTGATTCTATTAGTGTCGGCGGAGCTGGCGTTCACGAGATGGGCACCGCGCGTATGGGGGATGACCCTAGCCAATCGGTACTCAATAAATACAATCAGGCACACGAGCTTAAAAACCTGTTCGTCACGGATGGTTCGTTTATGACTTCGTCTGCTTGTGTGAACCCATCGCTCACCTATATGGCGTTTACCGCAAGAGCTTGCGACTACGCCGTTACTGCGCTTAATGATGGACGGTTGGCGGGCTCTGCATGAATGTCAAAATAGGCATGAATATGTTGTTGTGGGGGGCTCAAACTCAGGTTTCCCATATTCCGGTCTTTGAGAATATTGCCAGTGCGGGTTTTGACGGAGTAGAAATTTCTGTTGTGGGTCAGGATAAATCTGACCTGAAGATTATGCGCGGCGCTATTGCCGATCTGGGCATGTCGCTCACCGCCAGCACTTTTGTCCCGGTCGAAGTAAACCCGATTGCTGCGGATGCCGCCGTGCGTGCTCTCTCAGTTGATTATCTGAAGGAGCGTATAGACGAAGCCGCGTATTTAGGAAGCGATATTTTAGTGGGGGGTATCTACCAGGCGCATAAATATTTTAGTGGACGAGGGCCCACTGATCAGGAATGGGAGTGGAGCAGGCAGTATTTGCGGGAGGCGGGAGAGCATGCACGGGACGCGGGTATAAGGTTGGGTTTGGAGTTTCTAAATCGATTTGAGGTGTATCTCATTAATACTGCGGCGGATGCCGCCAAGATGTGTCGAGATGTCGGTCTGGATAATGTGGGAGTCTTATACGATACCCACCATGCAAATATTGAAGACCCGAATCCGGCCATTGCGCTGCCCAGTTGCAGCGATCATTTGATGCACGTTCATCTGAGCGAAAGCCATCGGGGTACACTGGGCACAGGCCAGGTGAAGTGGGAGGAAACTTTCGCCACACTAAAGTTCCTGGAATACAGCGGCTGGTTGACTATAGAAGCCTTTGGCACTTCCGATGAGGCCATTGTTGGTGCGGCTAATCTTTGGCGCAATGCTTTTGATTCGCCAGAGCAGGTTTACACCGATGGTATCGACTTTATCCGCCAAGGGTTAGCCCACTAAAGCGGCAGCTCCGTAGTGTATTTAATCTCTTCCATGACGAAGCCGGCGGTCACATCGAACAAATCAGCTTTTATCAGTTCTTTGTAGAGCCTGTCGTAGTCGGGCATGTCTTTAACGATAGCCTTGAGCATATAGTCCGCTTCTCCCCCCATGCGATAAGCCTCCAGGATGCCGGGAATGCCCTCTACCACTGATTTAAATTGCTTGGCCCACTTTTCATTGTGCTGGTTGGTCTTCACGGAAATAAACACCTTCAGCGATAAATCCAGGGCCGTCGAATTCAGTAAGGTAACCCTTCCCTGAATAATGTCTTCCTTTTCCAGCTTTTGAATGCGACGCCAGCATGCGGACTTGGAGATACCTACGATCTGGGCGAGATCCCCTACGGACAATGCGGCGTTTGCTTGAAGCTGGGAGAGTAGAGTCTTGTCCAATTTATCCATTGAGATGCCTTGTGGGGTTCGGTTAACTTGGATTAATCGAGATAAAGTACCACTATTGGCTAATATATTGACACAATAATCCGATATTACACGCATAGAGGCATCAAATGGGGACAATGTTCCGCCTTTTCGGCGTTATGCTCTGACCATGACTTACCTTGGAGCATATTTGGATGTCCGCACTCATAGATCAGATACGCGATTCGGTGATCGGTAGTAAGCAGCGGATAAAAACGCCCTTTGGCGATAAGCCACTGGTGTATGCGGACTACACCGCAAGTGGCCGCAGTCTGAGTTTCATCGAAGATTACATTCGCCAGCAAGTGTTGCCCTTCTACGCCAATACTCACACTGAAACATCTTTCACCGGTGCTCAAACGACGGTGCTGCGCGAGGAAGCTCGGATGCAAATTCGGTCCTCGGTTAATGGCGGTGAGCAGGACAAAGTAATTTTCTGTGGCTCCGGCGCGACAGCGGCAGTTAACAAGCTTATTGATATCCTTAATCTGCGTTTGCCGGCGGACTTGTCCAGACGTTATCACCTGCTGGAGAGCATTCCAGAGGCGGAGCGCCCGGTGGTATTTGTCGGGCCGTATGAGCACCACTCAAACGAACTACCGTGGCGTGAGAGCATCGCCGAGGTGGTCTGCATCCCGCTGACCCGCTGCGGAAGAATAGATATCGAGATACTGGCTCAACGGCTACAGGCATTCTCTCAACGCCCGCTGCTGATAGGCAGCTTTTCCGCTGCGTCAAATGTCACGGGTATAAAAAGTGATGTCGCGACAGTGAGTGCACTACTAAAAAAACACGCAGCGTTGGTTTTCTGGGATTATGCGGCTGCGGCGCCCTATATCGCGATCGATATGAACGCAGAAACTCCTTTCGATGCAGTATTTATCTCACCTCACAAATTTATAGGCGGTCCAGGAACTCCCGGTGTATTGGTGGCGAAGAGCGGCATTTTTACCAACAGTGTACCCGCAGTAGTCGGAGGTGGCACGGTGAGCTACGTAACTCCTCATGATCACGCCTATATAGCGGATCATGAACGCCGTGAAGAGGGTGGTACGCCGGGGATCGTAGAATCAATTCGAGCCGGGCTGGTTTTTAAACTGCAGAGCGAGGTAGGCACTGCACAAATCGAGCGTCTTGAGGCGAGTTTGGTTCAACGAGCAATTGCTAGGTTTAGGCTCTGCGATAGATTAAAGGTTATGGGAAACCCCGATGCCGAGCGTGTCTCTATAGTGTCACTGCGCTTTGTGCACGCAGACAAGGATTTACATTACGGTTTTGTGGTGTCGCTTCTCAACGATCTGTTTGGTATACAGGTCCGCGGTGGCTGCTCTTGTGCAGGACCGTATGGCCACAGCTTGCTTGGTATGGATATGGAGTATAGCCGAGCCATTGAGTCAGAGATCTCTCAGGGCGTCACAGTTTTGCGCCCGGGGTGGGTTCGCCTCAATTTCAATTATTTTATCGGTGAAGACGAGTTCGAGTATTTGCTGCGCGCGGTAGAGTTAGTTGCTGAACATGGATGGCGAATACTGCCTTTCTATTCCTTCGAAGAATGCTCAGGTACCTGGAGATTTCAAGGTCAGTCCAGCGAGTTACTTAGCAGCCTCAATAATTTTAGTTTCTCAAATTTATGCTTGCAGTCAGCACCAAATTCATTGGCGACGGAGAGCTTAAACGGGAAGTACGAAGAGGCTGAACAGGAGTTGCTGCTGGAAGATCGCCAGGGATTGCAGTCAACAATGATCTTGGGGGAAGAAAGTGAGCGGCTCCGGTGGTTTTTACTGCCTCAGGAAGCCAGCGAACAGCTTTCTCGTTCTGGCGAGCCAGAGCAGCTTGCTATGTGATGGGCTTGACAGCGCTTGGGTTGACAAGGCTAATCTAGCCGCTGTCTATTGAGCGAGATTCCGCACAGCAAAACAGAACATCCTCTATCAATTCGGTGGTATTGTATGGCCCTCAAATCTTGCGTTATACCCGCTGTTGATTGATGGAGTCAGCCATGTCACTTTTCCTTCGAAAAATAAAACAATCCCTACTTATTAAACTGATGTCCTTTGTCGTATCTTTTCAAGGCGGCGCCAGGCACTTTGCGTTTTCCGGTAGCGGAAGCTCGGCACAGCTTTGTCGTCACATCGCTCGTATGGGATTTAAGAGAGTATTGGTGGTGACGGATAAACCACTGCGTGAACTGGGGGTGGTTGATCGGGCAGTTGCTGCTTTGTCTGAGGCGGGTGTTGATGTTGCCTATTATGATGGCGTATTACCTGATCCGACCTTTGCTCAAGTTGCTGAGGGAGCGGCGGTCCTGGCACTGCACGGCAGCGATGCGGTGTTGGCCATCGGTGGAGGGTCGTCAATGGATGCGGCTAAAATTATTGCCGCCAGCGCCAACACTAAGCAATCACCCAAAGAGTGGGTTGGTTTTAGTAAGGTGAAACACGAGGTGCTGCCGTTGTTTGCCATTCCGACAACCTCGGGCACTGGCTCGGAAGCGACTATGGGCGCTGTTATTTCCGACAGCGAAAGTCACGAGAAGTCCATTATTTCGTCTGTAACTTTGCTCCCTGCGGCGATTGCTCTGGATGCAGATTTGATGACAGGGCTACCTCCCCATATAACAGCGGCCACGGGAATGGATGCTTTGACTCACGGTATAGAGGCCTATATCGGCATTTGGGAAAGAGGCAGCCGGACGGAAGATTCCAGGGCCGCCGTCAAGCTCATTTTCGAAAACCTGGCTACGGCCTATCACGATGGCGGTAATCTTCAGGCTCGCGAAGGTATGGCGATGGGGTCTTACTATGCCGGTATAGCTATCAACCAAGTGAACGTTGGTAATGTCCATGCCATAGCGCATCAACTGGGTGGTAAATACGGAATCCCTCATGGATTGGCCAATGCGATGGTGCTTCCGCATGTTTTGGATTTTTGCCGTGTGGAAGCCCAGCAGCGCTTGGCTGAGCTCGCTCTTTTGATCGGTGTGGGTTCCCAAAGCGATGCTCAAGATCAATTGGCTTTCAAGTTTATTCAGGCTGTGCGAGATCTGCGTACTGAGGTGGGTATCCCGGATAACTCAGAGAAAATACGAACAGAAGATCATGAAGACCTTTGCAGTGCCGCTATTGCCGAAGGAGATGGTTATCCATCGCCGCGGTTGCTAGAGCGCGATGCGACTATCGCTATTTTAAAAGCTATAACGGCATAGAGGCCTGGGCAGATGTTGCGCTTGAACAAGGGTGGAGTCGTAACATCCCTTATTATTGAGACTAAGTTTAGTTGTCAGAAAGCCAATGGTAACTATTAAAGACGTCGCCAGAACGGCTGGGGTGTCGACAGCAACGGTTTCTCGGGCGCTGGCTGATCCCGAGAAGGTGCAGGAAAAGACGCGGAACAAGGTTCTTCGGGCAGTGCAGAAAACGGGCTATGTTACCAATAGTCTTGCTCGCAGTTTTCGTACCAAGCGTACCCGGTCCGTGGTGGTACTGGTGCCCGATATTACCAATAGCTTTTTTGCCAGTATCATCCAGGGCATCGAGGAGGTTGCGCGGCGCAACAACTATCGAATTTTGTTGGGGGATATGCAAAATGATCCGACCAACGCAATAGCTTATGGTGACCTATGCGCTCAGCGTCAGGCCGACGGATTAATTTCCCTGTGCCAAACCATACCCTTTGTCTATTCTAAAAGCCGCAAAACAGTCGACCCTAAATGGCCCCCATTGGTGATGGCCTGCGAGTACGATGATGTTATTCCCGTTCCTGGAGTGGGGATTGATAACCAGGGAGCGGCTCGAGATGGCGTTCGTTATCTGGCAAAGCAGGGACACCGAAAAATCGCATTTATTAACGGCCCTGAAGATTCACCACTTTGCAGGGACAGACTCACGGGCTATAAAATGGGCATGGCTGAGTTAGGGTTGCGCAGTACGTCCGGTCTCATTTTTCATGGAGATTTTACCTTGGACTCTGGTGCAGCCGTGGCCCGCCACATTTGTTTGGAGAAAAAGCTGCCCACCGCCTTGTTTGCAGCCAATGATGCAATGGCTATAGGGGCTCTGCAGGTTATCAAGCGCAATGGAGTTTCTGTTCCCAAAGAAATTTCTATTATGGGCTTCGATGACATAAAATTTGCCGCTTATTGCGATCCTCCGTTAACGACAATCAGGCAGCCTAGAAGAGAGATCGGTGCGCTGAGTATGCAGATGATGCTGGATCAATTGGATGGTGGGGGCAGCGCAGGCAAACGAATGCAGCTGCCCTATGAGTTAATCGTGCGAGAATCCGTGTCTGTCATTTGAATATTCGACGCTAGAATACACTGGCTCCGGATTCGGGGTCGTTGACGTTCTGTCGCATGAACGCAAATAGTTCTCTCCCGCAGCCGTATTGGTTTTCTTCAGAGCTGCGTTTGGCGTCGGTTCGTAGCAGCCAGTCGTCGTTGTCTGCCACGAGACTGAGTGTGCCCGAGTTTGCATCCAGTTTTACGATGTCTCCATCGCGGATTTTGCCAATAGGGCCCCCACAGAGAGTTTCGGGCGTTAAGTGGATAGCCGCGGGCACTTTTCCCGAGGCACCTGACATGCGCCCGTCTGTCACCAGTGCAACCTTGAACCCCCGGTCCTGTAAACTGCCCAGATAGGGGGTTAGCTTGTGTAGTTCGGGCATACCATTGGCTTGCGGCCCCTGGAAGCGGACTACAGCGACAAAATCGCAGTCGAGTTCGCCTCGATCGAATGCCTCTTTGAGCTCTTCCTGTTCTTCAAAGACTCTAGCCGGAGCTTCTACGAAACGATGTTCGTTTGCGACAGCAGAAATTTTAATGACACTGCGCCCCAGATTGCCCTTTAGCAGTTTTAATCCGCCCTCTTTGTCAAACGGTGCACTCGCTGGGCGTAGCACCTCCAAATCAGCGCTTTCTAACACTCCCTGAACATGCCTCACTTTTGAATCCTGTAGGCGAGGCTCCTGTGTATAGTGTCGAAGTCCATGTCCCCACACAGTGTTCACGTCTTCATGCAATAAGCCGTTATCCAAAAGTGTGCGAATTACGTAAGCGGTTCCACCGGCGGCATGGAAGTGGTTTATGTCTGCGCTGCCATTGGGATAAACCCTTGCTACCAAAGGTGTGATTTCGGAGAGATCGCTATAGTCCTGCCAGTCAATAATTATCCCTGCGGCTTTGGCAATCGCTATCCAATGGATGCTGTGATTGGTGGAGCCACCGGTGGCCAATAGAGCGACAATAGCGTTGACGATGCACTTCCCATCGACGATTTCGGCCAGTGGTGTGTATTCGTTTCCAAGAGCCGTGATTTTGCACAGGCGCTGTGCCGCGGCAATTGTTAGCTGTTCTCGAAGTTCGGTGCCTGGGTTTTCGAAAGCAGCTCCTGGTATGTGTAGGCCCATGACCTCCATTAGCATTTGATTGCTGTTTGCGGTGCCGTAAAAAGTGCAGGTTCCCTTGCCATGATAAGCACCAGATTCTGCAGCCAGAAGTTCATCTCTGCCGACTTTACCCTCTGCAAACTGTTGTCTGACAGCGGCTTTGTCTTTATTGCTGAGGCCGGTTGTCATCGGGCCCGCCGGCGCAAAAATGACGGGAAGGTGTCCAAAGCTGAGAGCACCGATGAGAAGACCGGGTACGATCTTGTCACAGACCCCCAAACACAGCGCGCCGTCGAACATATTGTGCGACAAAGCGATAGCGGTCGCGCCGGCGATAATGTCCCTGCTGAACAGGCTCAATTCCATGCCGGGCTTGCCCTGGGTTACCCCGTCGCACATCGCGGGCACCCCGCCGGCTACCTGAGCAGTGCAGCCTACTCCATGCGCTGCTTTTTTTACCAAGTCGGGATACTCCCCGAGTGGTTGATGAGCCGACAGCATATCGTTGTAAGCGTTGACAATGCCTATGTTGGCTGCCTCTGTAAGCTTCAGGGTTTGCTTGTCGTCTGTATCGCAGGCGGCAAAGCCGTGGGCCAGATTGCTGCAAGACAGTGTCCCACGCAGAGGGCCATCGCTGCCCATTTTTGCGATTCGCCTAAGGTATTCCTTGCGCGAGTCTAGGCTGCGATCCGCAATTCGTTTTGTGATTTCCAAAAGCTTCGGGTTAATCATCAGGGGGCCCACCACAGTGCTACCGGGGTTTGTTTTTGTTTCAGGATCGCAGCGATGGGGTAGTGCTGTTCCCCTGCGAATTTGAGCACGGCTCGTTTTTCTTCGCCGGTAATATGAATAATAATTTCTCTGCTATTGAGTACCGCGGACAATGTTAATGTGGCGCGTTTGTGGGGTGCTGTAACCGGATCAGTAATTGCTACCTCGTCTGTATTTTCAGGATCCAGCAAGTTTTTCAGGTTTTTCGCCTCGGGAAACCAGGAGGCAGTGTGTCCATCGCCACCCATACCCAACACGACGGCAGTAAAGGGTTTGCTAAGGAAGCCTACACGTTGTTGCGCCTCTCTCAACCCATCCTCAGCACGATCGTGGTCTGTCTTCAGCCCCACCAGTAGCGCGTTCACCGCTGCGTTTTGCGTCAGGTTTTCACGTACCAATCTTTCGTTTGAATCGGGACTGTTGGTATCCACCCAACGCTCGTCAACCAGAACAATGCTTATATTAGGCCATTCCAGATCGCACTCCGACAGATATCCGAACAGAGCTTTCGGCGTGCTCCCTCCAGATACCGCTAAGGTAGCAGATCCGTTTTTTTCAATATCCGCTTTCAGAGCATCGCTAATGTAGGCCGCCAATTCTCTATCGAGCTGATCCCGATCGGAGTAATTGTTGTTCTCATTCATACCAGTTGCGTCCGTCTATTGCCATTAGCGCTGTTGCCGCTCCCGGCCCCATAGTGCCTGAATTATAGGACTGAATACCCATCCCAGTTTCCTCCCAGGCATCGATAATGGTGTCTGTCCATCGCCAGGCTGCCTCGACTTCGTCGCGGCGCATGAAAAGTGTCTGGTCTCCGTGAATTGCATCGAGTAGCAAGCGCTCGTAAGCGTCGTGATGAACTTTTTCCTCATCGGAATCATCTGTCAAATGCAGTTCTACGGGTTTTAACCTCAGTGTTTTCCCCAGCCCCGGTTGTTTATTCAAGGTGTGAAGCGTAATGGTTTCTTCCGGCTGTAGTCGAATAACCAGCTTGTTGGTAAGTTCATTGGGATCGTTGGCAAACAGAGAAAATGGCTGCCGCTTAAATTCGATAACGATTTCAGAGTAGCGTTTGGTCAAGCGCTTGCCTGTTCGCAAATAAAACGGGACTCCGGCCCAGCGCCAATTGCTGATGGTCGCCTTGAGGGCGACAAAGGTTTCAGTAGACTCAGCCTCGCTATACTCAGCTTCGTCTAAAAAGCCATGAACGGCCTGGCCGTTTACCGCGCCGGCAGTGTAGCGACCTCTCACTGTACTTTTTTTAACATTGCTTACATCTATGCGATCCAGGCTGCGCAACACCTTCACTTTTTCATCACGGACATCCGCAGGGTCTAAGCTGGCGGGTGGTTCCATTGCAACAATAGTCATCACTTGAAGTAAGTGGTTTTGCACCATATCCCGTAGCGCACCTATGTCAGCATAGTAGCTACCTCGGCCCTCCACTCCAATCTCTTCGGCGACGGTGATTTGGACGTTATCGACGAAGGTGTTCTGCCACAGTGGGTGAAACAAGGGGTTACCAAACCGTATCGCCAGTAAGTTTTGGACTGTCTCTTTTCCCAGGTAGTGATCGATACGAAAAATCGCCTCCTCGGGAAACACTTCGGCGACTTGGGCGTTAATTTCCTGGCAGGAATCGAGGTCGTGGCCCAGGGGTTTTTCCAGCACCACTCGGCTGGTATCGATAATGGCGCCTGCCTTGCTCAACTGATGGCATATGGTTCCGTACAAGGACGGCAGCGTTGCGAGATAAAAAAGTCGAGACGGGGCTCCGTCGTTATCAAGTTGCATCGCCAGGGATTGATAGTCTTCCTCGGTAGCCGCGTCTACTTTTTGATAGTGCAAGGTGTCACGAAATTTTTCCCAGATGGTTTCATCCCAATCGCCCTGGGGAAGGTATTTCTGGAGATTGGCGTGCGCTGCCTCACGCAGTGCTTGCGTGCCCACTTCGCCGCGGCCAGTCGCAATTATTCTGTGTAGCCTGCCCGCCAAGCCGTGCCGATGCAGTTGAAAAACTGCGGGTAGAAGTTTGCGGGTAGATAAATCTCCGGTGCCACCGAATACGATCAAATCAACCAGTTGGCTCATACGCCTAATCCCTCACTCAAGGTAAGATTGCAGCGTTTTCGTTGTAGGTGCGCATTAATTCTGCGCGCACTACAGCGAGCTGAATCTAGTTAACGGTGACAATTCCGCGACATGAACAAGAGTCGCTAGAGAAGCATCAGCATAGCAAAAATAGAGGACGCTTGGCCATTAGCTCAACGAGCGTACGTGGCGATGATTACAGGGCTATAAATAGTCATCCAGCTCGGTTGATCTCCACGAGGGCAGTTTTCGGGACAGATAATCCTCGACAAAACCGATGTCTTTTTCGTATAACTGCGCCAAATAGCGAATGTCCTGTAAGCTAACCAAGGGCGCCCCGGGAGACTCATTCGCGGATCGCGATGCGCTTTGATTGCTGGGAAGCTGAAGATTAGGGTCTCCCACCTCCGAGGGCAAATCCAGCCATTGATAAAGGTTTGTGACCAGTTGCTTGGGGCGCTCCGCAATGTCGTCGAATAGCACTGCGTGGAGTCGCTCAGCCGGGAAGCACCTCAACCATGCTTCGATATGGCGCTGATAGAAGCCCATGTCAATAATGCCCCAACGATGCCCTCTATTCCTGATGCTGTCATTGGCGTTGATGTTGCCAGCACGATATTGGTGATAGAAGGCAGAAACAGCGCGCGCCACCGGGTTTCGTAGGGAGACTACTAATGCGGTGTCAGGTCCCAAAATTCGAGCAACGACACTGGGTATATCCGAGTTGGTTCGTTTAAGATCCTCTGCGTACTGCGAGTTCGGGTCGTGAGACCAAAAATATGCAGGTGTGGATTCGCCGCGATAGCGTTTATCGATCCCCGCGGTGAATTCGGATTTGTAGTCTGTAATGCCCTGTGCAGTCTCGGTCTTGTCCCTATGGCCAAAAAACCGAAGTTCTTTTGGATGGGACATAAATATATCGGGGTGGGCTGCTAATCGTTCGTGCAGCCAGGTGCTGCCCGCTTTTTGTGCGCCGACTACTAAAAGGTTGGGTAAAGCATCTGTCTCTTTAGCGTTGCCCATGCAGCCCTCGCCATCGCCGATAGATTAGGTACGCAGTCCAGAAGCCAATCATTGCTAATCCGCCCACTTCCCTGGCTTCTTCTACCGCACCGCTTTGCATTTTGATCGAGGCAGTTATTTCAGCCATTGATACTGTGCCGATAAACCCTAGTGTCAAACCCATTATCCAGCCAATGCAGGCAAAGAGCAGAAGAGGTGGGAGCCAATACAGCGATTTTTTTCGAAAAGCTGATACGCACATACCCGCTGCGCTTAAATACATCGCGATCCAAATAATCGCATCGGTATCATTGTATTGGACGAGCGCGGAGAGAATAAAAACGGCCAAAAATAGGCTGTTGAATACGACAAAAGCCATACCAGCGGTCTCATAAGTATACGATCACGTTATACTACAGCAATTTGATTGTGTACCTATGTATCGCCACGTCTAAACTGTTTGGAACTCGCCTCTTGCTCAGAATTTACAGTTCAATTCTATGCCTCGTTTTTTCTATTTCTAATTGTGTTCTCGCTGACGAGTTCCTTGAGCTGGAGTCTACGTTAGTCACCGGAGTTTATTCGCCTGCGGAATCATCAAGCCTCACCGGCACTGTGACAGTGCTCGATCTAGAGAGTTTACAATTGCTCAATACTCGCTCTGTCAGTGGTGCATTAAAAACGGTGCCTGGTATTCAGGTCGAGGAGCTTGGCGGCCCCGGCGGTCTCGCCGCAGTCTCTATCCGAGGTGGAGAAGCAAATTTCACCTTGGTTTTATTGGATGGCGTGGCAATTAACGATCCAACCAATACTCGTGGGGGAGGCGTCGATTTCTCGAGACTTGATTCAGCTTCCGTAGAGCGGATTGAAGTAGTTCGCGGCCCCCAGTCTTCCATCTATGGCTCGAATGCGCTCGCTGGTGTGGTTAATATTATTTCACGCAGAGCAACTGCGGGACATCAACAGCAGTTGCGTGCGTCCTGGGGGGAAGATGATTTTAATCGCTATCGTTTGTCTGCTTCGGGTGTCGAGGGCGAATTTCGATATTCGTTTGATTGGACTGATCGAGATAGCGGAGAGCCTGTACCGGGCAGTATGTTGGAATCCGATGAGTCTCGGGTGCGGCTGGGTTGGCAGCCTGGCGATTCGCATGAGTTTGAGATCGGGTTTCGCACATTGGCGGGTCACAGTAGCAGTTACCCTCAGCAAAGCGGTGGTCCCATCTTTGCTGCAAGTGATGTACTGGAATTGTCGGATTTTAAAGATGAAGTTTTGGATGCCAATTGGCGCTGGCAGGTGACTCCCCAATGGGTGAGCTTAGTAAAAACTGATCGCTTTGAGCACAAGGAGGATTATAACTCTCCCGGTATTATTCCTTTCACAGCGGTGCCACCAAACGGGTCAGAAACACAGTTTGTCCGTCGGCAGACCCAGTGGGTCAATACAGTGATATTTGATGAGCGCTACTCGATGAATGTTGGAGCCGACTACCGGCGTGAAGAAGGTGAGAGTATTGGGTATTTGGAGTTTTCAGGATTTGAGTTGCCCACCGATTTTGAGCTCGACAGAGATAGTGTTGGCCTGTTTACCGATATACAGGCGAGTATTAGCGAGAACCTGCGTTTGCATGGCAGCATGCGGCATGACGATTTTGAAGATTTTTCCAGCGAAACAACGTTGAAGCTCGGGGTCGGCTACCAGTTCAACACCACTATCGGATTGTTTGCAAATTGGGGTGAGGGATTCAAGCTCCCTAGTTTTTTTGCTTTGGGTCACCCGTTGGTGGGCAATCCAGATCTCGACCCGGAAACGGCTGAAAGTTGGGACTTGGGGCTTCGCTGGGAGCCCTCAGATCTATGGTCGGTGCAGGGGGTTTACTTCGACAATAACTATAGAGATTTAGTCGACTTCGATTCCGAGCTGTTCACCAATGTTAATCGTAATCAGGTAAAATCAAGTGGTGTTGAGCTGGAGCTCAATTGGCAACCGCAACAGGATCTGAATGTGCTCGCTCAGGTGACGTACACTGATATTGAGGTAAAGAACAGTTCTGTGCCACTTCTGGGTCGACCACAATGGAGGGCCGGTGCTGCGGTGGACTGGCAAGTGTTGCCTTCCTGGCGAGCCGCCGTGACCTATCAATGGACGGGGAAACAGTATTCTTCATCATTGCACACAGGTGAATCTGTGATCGATGAGCTGGACAGTTATACTATTGTTAACTGTAACGTTCGCTGGCGCCTGAGTGAGCATCTATCCTTTGACTTGGCCGCGGACAATCTACTGGATGAGCGCTACGCTAATGCGGTGGGTTTTATCGCTCCGGGTCTATCCTTGCGCCTGGGCTTTACTTTGGGAACACGCTAATTGTCTGAAACAGTCTCGCGACACGCTCCCGGTTTTTCACACGAAGTAGCTGATAGTGTGTATGAGGCGGGCTATGGCCGCTGATAGAGCTGTTTCCAGGGCAGTCCCAATTGTCTTGTCCTGTTTAGCCTTCGCGCTGGCCGCATCGCTTCTGATTTGGTTTTTGGCTGCCTGGTATCGCTATCATCCGCACATGCCCTGGCGGGATACTTTGCCGCTATTGCGCAATTTGATGTCGCTGATTAATGACGGATTTAGCGGTGCAGCGCTAATGTCGCTAGTTGAGCCACACTACACCGCTCATCGCGTGTTGATTCCACGACTGTTACTGCTGGCGGATATTGAGTTCTTTGGGGGTCGCAGCCATCTTCTATTTGCCTCTGGTGCTTTAGGCTTGGGGTTGATCTGGTTCAGCTTTTCTTCTCTTGCGATACGGCGTCTCCGCGGTGATTGTTGGAGCTGTCTGTTTGCGGTGTCGCTTTGTGCTGCTTTGCTATTTTTCCCGGCACATTTGTGGAATTTTCTCAATCCGATATGCAGTTCCTGGCCGCTCTCAATAGGCTTGTCTGTCGCCGCTCTGTATTTATTGATTAGCCGTCGGGAGCAAGTCGATCTGTCTTTACTGCTCATGGTCTATTTTTTGGCTGCACTCGCCGCTTTTAGCAATTTCCTGGGAGTGCTGGTCTGGCTGCTGTTGCCTTTACCACTGATCGCTGGTCGGGAGAAACACGGGTACCTGAGTGTGTTGGCCAGTGGTTTGTTTGTCGGCCTGTATTTGATGGGCATTGACACCGATGCCGAAATCGCCATTTCGATCACCGAGGGTCATCCCGACAATGCGCAGATGCACTCTTATGCTTCGCAAGTTCGTGACATGGTCGCCCACAACGGCCCTCGGGAGATTATTTCGAAGGCTGTTCTATCCCTTGGTGCGCCCTTATCTAACGGTAGCCCGGTATTCGCCAGTGCCTTGGTAGTCTTGTCGCTCATACTTCCCGCCGGGTTTTTTATTGGCGCGATACGCAGGCTGTGGCGACGTGAGGAGCGATTGAGTCAGTGGGCCGAACTTTGCCTGCTCGGATGTGCATTGTGTATTGGCGCTGCGCTTAGTACTCATATCGGTAGAGTGATGCCCTATCCCGATGTCATTCACGGGGCCAGTCCGGAACGCTATCAATCCTATGTGTTGGTGTATTGGGTTTTTTGTATGGGTCTGCTGCTGGACTATGCAAAGAGCTCACAGAAAAGCACCGGAAACTGGATGCCCACGCTGGCTCTCGCCGTGGTCGCCATCTTGGTGTTTGCACCCCGGCCAGATTATTTGGAGCAAGAGATCCGCAGCGTTGAGCACGCGGGGATGCTGTACGCCATCGGCGAGAGCCGCAGTCTGCGCGTTGAGCTCCCCAATACGGGTCTACTGTACACACCGGAGTATGCGCTTGCATTCAAGGCCTTTTTTACGAAGCGCTCGCTCGCCTATAAAATTGAGCCAAAGTCTCCGCCCAGCGGGGCTTTAGAGTCCTGCGAATCACTCGGTTTGCTGGTGAATCAGGGCGCGTCAAATCATGATTTTACAGCGCTAGTTAAAAACCCTGAGAGATTGCAGCTTATATCGCTAGAGCTTGACACATGGCGCGCGATTTTTACCCGGGACATTGTCGTGTTTGACCAGGGAAAACCACTTGCTCGACTGTTTTCAGTTCATCGGGCGAGCTATTCGCCTATAGACCTGCTTAGGCCCTCGGCAACCGCCTGGCAAGGAGCCTATATTGGAAGTCCGATCTCCGGCTTTTCCTCGTTAGATCTTCGCATCAACGGGCTGTTGGGTTCAGGCTTGTCTTGTCGACTCGATCTTCCTTGATTGTAGCCAACTGTTGGCTGTCGTATATTGGCGATCAAATTTTGAGATTAGCCATGTCAGCTGAGATCAGCTATCCGAGTGTGATTTATGAAAAAAGTGCGGTCTCGTGAATCTGACTGACGCCAGGATCGTTATCACCGGAGGCGCCGGCCTGGTTGGGCAAAACTTGCTCGTTAAACTCGCCGATAACTGCGGCGATATTTGCGTTATTGATAAGTCATCACACAATCTGGCTATCGCCGAGAAGCTGCACCCAGATGTAGCGTTTATCGATACGGATTTGGCGCAGGAAGGCTGCTGGCAGAAAAATCTCGCAGAAGCCGACATTGTAATAATGCTGCACGCCCAGATCGGGGGAAACATCTCAGAGGATTTTTACCGCAACAATGTCACTGCGACTGAGAACGTACTTGCGCGCATCCCCCGCGCCGCGCGTATTGTTCATGTCAGTTCCTCGGTGATCCAATCTTCGGCGGATGACGACTATAGCGTCAGCAAAGCTCAGCAAGAAAAATTGGTAGTGGAATCCGGGCTCAGGTACAGCATATTGCGTCCAACACTGATGTTTGGATGGTTCGATCGCAAGCATTTCGGTTGGCTGTCGCATTTTCTTCAGTCGTCTCCCGTTTTTCCTATTCCAGGAGAGGGCAAGTTTGTTCGTCAGCCACTGTATGCAGGTGATTTCTGCGAGATTATTCTGGCGTGTATGAGGGGCACGGCGGAGAATCAGGTTTGGAATATATCGGGCAAAGAGAGGGTGGATTACATTGATACTATCAAAATGATCAAAACGGCAAATGGCGCTAACTGCCTGTTGTTGAAGTTACCTTATCACTTTTTTTACTTTTTGCTCGCTGTGTATGCTGTGTTTGATCGCGACCCTCCTTTCACAACCTCCCAGCTTAAAGCTCTGGTCATAGATGAGACGTTTGAGGATATTGATTGGGAATCGATATTCAATGTTTCCGCAACTCCGCTGGCTCAGGCCATTCACCAGACTTTTGCCGACCCCGTTTACAGTAAAATTAAGTTGAAGTTCTGACTATGGCGAATATTGCGGTCGTAGGCGGTGGGCCCATGGGCCTGGCAAGTGCATATCATTTGCTGAAGCTTGGGCATCAGGTCACGCTCTATGAAGCCGATACCGCGTTGGGTGGGATGACGGCATCTTTTGTATTTGATGGGATCAAGATCGAGCGCTACTACCATTTTATCTGCAAAAGCGATCAGCCTCTGTTTGATTTGCTGGCGGAACTTGGAATAGCTGATGCACTGCAGTGGACTGAAACGAGAATGGGCTACTACTACGGGGGGCGCTCCCACGATTGGGGCGAGCCTTTTGCCCTACTAAAATTTCCAGGCCTGAGTCTGATTAGCAAAATCCGCTATGGGCTGTTGGCGTTTACTTCCACCAAGCGCAGTAACTGGAAAGGTCTGGATAAGATTGATGCGGTTACCTGGCTGAAACGCTGGGTGGGCGAAGCGGCCTATGATGTACTTTGGCGACCGTTGTTTGAGCTCAAGTTTTATCACTTTACCAGTAATCTGTCCGCCGCCTGGATTTGGTCCCGTCTAAAGCGCACGGGAACTTCACGGAAAAGTCTTCTTCAGGAAGAGCTGGGTTATTTGCAGGGGGGATCAGATACTTTCCTCGACGCCATAGCGGCGGAGATAAATAAGCTGGGCGGTAGGATTGTTCTAGGCGAGCAAGTCCGGGAAATCACGATCGAAAGAGGCGAGGTTTCTGGTGTTGTTACTGCGGGGGGCTTTGTTGAATTTGAGCAGGTCCTTAGTACGATACCCATGCCCTACGTGTCTGAGATGGTTCCCTCACTACCTGATACGGTTCGAGGGAAATATAATGCTATCGATAATATCGCAGTGGTTTGCGTACTAGTCCACTTGCGCAAATCTTTTTCGCCGTATTTCTGGCTGAATGTTAGTGATCCGGATATGGACATCCCGGGCCTTATTGAATACAGCAATCTCAACGGGGCACAGGGGCATATTGTTTATGCGCCTTTCTATATACCGGGAGACCACCCCGATTATCTTGAGCAAGACGCATTTTTTATCGACAAAGTCAGGCGCTACATCCTCGCGATCAATCCGGAACTAGTTGATGAGGATATTCTCAAAATAGCGGCGGGGAGATATCGCTATGCCCAGCCGATCTGTCAACCGGAGTTTCTTGAAAAACTGCCGCCCATTAACCCGGGTGTCAAAGGTCTATATATCGCCGATACGTCATTTTACTATCCGCAAGATAGGTCCATATCCGAAAGTGTCAAGCTGGGTAAGACGCTTGCACAGTTGGCAGATAGCGACTCTTGATTGAACCCCAGAAAAGCGTTCCCGGGCCTTTTAGTAGTCGCTTCGTGCGGTTTTTGTTGGCAGGCGGTTTCGCGGCTGTTTGCAATTTCGCTAGTCGCTTTATTTATAGTAGTTTTATGGAGTTTAGCGCTGCGGTGGTTCTGGCGTTTGTGACAGGTCTGACCGTAGGATATTTTCTCAATAAACGCTTTGTATTTACCCGCAGTAAGAACTCGGTCGCCAAAGAGATGATGTGGTTTCTCCTTATCAATTTGTTTGCACTGTTGCAGACTTGGGCGCTGAGTCTCTATTTGGCTCAGTTTTTGTCTGAGAATTTAGTGGAATACGTTGGCAGTCCTCGCGTGTGGTCTGAGGCAATAGCGCACGGAGCCGGCATTTTTCTGCCAGTATTTACCAGCTATATAGGCCACAGGTACCTTACTTTCAGGGAATAGCATACAATCGCCTAGTGAAATAGATCGAGTGGAATAACAGCGATAATGAGCGCGCAGCAGAGCCAAGTGGATTCACTTCAGCAGCAGTACCGGGCGCGGTTTTCCGAGGCGTCCCAGTACCGAAATTCCTTGTGGAGTTTGCTGTGCGAAGAATTCTTCCAAAAATATATCCGGCGTGACTGTGTGCTTTTGGATCTCGGCTGCGGTTGGGGTGAATTCAGCAATAATATTGACGCTGGGAAAAAATACGCGATGGACTTGAATCCCGATGCGGCAGAACACCTGAATGATGATGTCGAGTTGCTGTTGCAGGACTGTTCCCAGTCATGGCCTCTGGAGGACAATTCTCTCGATGTTGTTTTCACCAGCAATTTTCTCGAACATTTACCCGACAAGTCGAGTATCGAAAAAACGATTGTAGAGGCCACGCGCTGCCTCAAGCCTGGAGGGCAATTTATAGCTCTGGGCCCTAATGTCAGACTTGTACCCGGAGCCTATTGGGACTTTTGGGATCACCATGTACCGATATCAGATCGCTCACTGACGGAGCTGCTGACACTAAAGGGTTTGACGGTTGTTGAGCAGCACGCGGGTTTTCTCCCCTACACCATGTCTGACGGGCGTCAGCCCAATTTGTTCCTGGTGCGACTGTACTTGAAGATTCGCCTGGCGTGGAGAATTATGGGCAAACAGTTTTTGATTGTTGCGCGGTTGTATCATTGATGGTCTGTGTAATGTTGGATTGTAAAAATGCCGGCTGATCCGAACCCAGTGCTATCGTCGATTCCTCTGTGTGTTGATTTAGATGGCACTCTTGTAAAAACCGATACGCTGGTCGAAAGCGCCTTGGTGCTGGTTAAAAAAAACCCGCTATACATTTTCTTAATGCTGCTGTGGTTGGCTCAAGGTAAAGCGCATCTTAAAGACCAGATTGCCGAGCGCGCAGATCTTAATGTTGCATTGCTTCCTTACAACCCTGAGCTGCTGGCTTGGTTGCGCAGCCTGCAAGAGAGTCGCCGCATCGTATTGGTTACTGCTGCCAACGCCAGGATTGCGAATGCTGTAGCTGATCACTTACAGATATTTTCAGAAGTGATCGCAAGCTCAGTTGGTCAAAACCTGAGTGGCCGCGAAAAGCGCGATGAGTTAGATAAATTATTTGGCGAAGGCGGCTATGACTATGCGGGTAATAGCAGTGATGACCTGATAGTTTGGGCACATTGCAATAAGGCTGTCGTAGTAGATGCGAGCGACGCTGTGCTGGAGCGCGCCAGAGCCAATGGCAATATCGAACGAATTTATTCATCGAGTAATAATGTAACGGGTTCGATTGTTAAGGCGATGCGGCCCCGCCAGTGGATTAAGAATCTGCTCATTTTCGTCAATGCGGTGATGGCCCATCAGTTGAATGACATTGCCTTGATGACATCAACGCTGGCTGCATTTATCGCATTTTGCTTGTGCGCTTCTGCTGTTTATCTGATTAACGATCTGTTCGATCTGGACGCGGACCGCGAGCATAGCAGTAAACGCTTTCGCGCTTTCGCCAGTGGTGCCCTGGACCCGGGTTATGGCATTGTCGCGGCGCCTGCACTGTTAGTGACTGCCTTCATATTCGCGGCCATAGCCGGCGGTGCATTTCCCCTTGCTCTGCTTGTTTATTTCTTTGTTACGCTGTTGTACTCACTTTTTTTCAAACGAGTCGTGATACTCGATGTCTTGATTCTGGCGATGCTCTTCACCCTGCGTATTGTTGCTGGCGCCGCAGTTGTGCCGATTATGCCGTCTTTTTGGCTGATGTCCTTTGCGATGTTTATTTTTGGAAGTCTCGCTATCGCCAAGCGGTATGCTGAGTTGAAGGCGCTGGAACAAGAGTCGAACGTCTGGGCCAGCGGGCGGGGCTATCATGTGGATGATTTGGCGTTGCTTTCCAGTCTTGGCGTGGCGTCAGGTTACATCGCGACATTGGTTCTGGCGCTGTATGTAAACAGCCCCGATGTTCTAGAGCTGTATCACAATGCCGCCTTTATCTGGCTTTTATGTCCTTTGCTGATGTACTGGATTGGACGTATCTGGTTGCTGGCCGGTCGCGGAATCTTGGATCAGGACCCTGTTATCTTCGCCACTCGCGACCCTGTTAGTTATCTCGTCGGCTTTTTTAGCTTGCTGATTTTGTGGGCGGCAATATAGTGAGCGGCAGCTGGGGGCGGCTTCCCATCGAGGGTCCCAGGCGCTCCATTGAACGCGATTGGCGCTTTGAGGCTATACCACCCGAACTGGACCCAGGCGATTCACTGCTAGCGTATGGGCGGGGGCGAAGTTATGGCGATAGCTGTATCAATAGCAGGGGTAGCCATATCAGTACGCGTCGCCTCAATCGCTTTGTCAGTTTTGACGAAGACTCCGGTTTTCTGGAATGCGAAGCGGGTATCACTCTAGACGAGATTCTGGATGTCATTGTGCCAAAGGGATGGTTTTTGCCGGTTGTACCGGGGACTCGTTTTGTGACTTTGGGGGGGGCAATCGCCAACGATGTGCACGGCAAAAATCATCACAGTGCCGGCTCGTTTGGTTGTTATATTTGTTCCCTGGAAGTCTTGCGCAGCGATGGATCACGGACGCTCTGTACACGAGATAAAAATAGCGAAATATTTGCGGCTACCATCGGCGGGCTGGGTTTGACGGGTCTGATTACGAAAGCGGAAATTCAACTAAAGAAAATTGCCAGCGATACGATGTTGACACAGAACGTACCTTTCAGTTCCATTGAGCACTTTGTAGAGCTCAGTAGCGAATCCATACAGTGGGATTACAGCGTAGCCTGGGTCGATACCACTGCAAGTGGTGCCAATGCGGGAAGAGGTATATTGGCTCGAGCGAGGCATGCTATTGATGAGACTCAGCTGGCCACACCGCAGAACAAGCGAACATTATCTGTGCCGTTTTCGCCGCCGTTTTCGCTGATTAACAATTGGACTGCCAGGTGTTTTAATCAGGTCTACTATTTTCTCAAAGCGCACAAAACTAATCCTTTTGCACAGCACTATCAGCCGTTTTTCTTCCCTTTGGATTCGGTGAGGGGTTGGAATCGTATTTACGGAAAGCAGGGCTTTTATCAATATCAGTGCGTCGTTCCAATCGAGGGCGGTTGTGTGGCCGTTGAGCGCTTAGTGGGGGAAATTCGCCAAAGTGGCCAAGGTTCTTTTCTTACCGTGCTGAAGGTTTTTGGGGAGAAAGTGTCTCCTGGATTGCTCTCGTTTCCTCGGCCGGGCCTGACCCTGGCGATAGATTTCCCCAATAGGGGCGGAAAAACCGGCAGCCTATTCGAGAAACTTGACGCTATTGTGCTTGCAGTCGGTGGTGCACTGTATCCAGCCAAGGATGCGCGGATGTCGAAGCAGATGTTCTTGGCCGGTTATCCGAACGTTGAGAAATTTGCAGAGCAGATTGATCCCCAATTCTCATCGGCTTTCTGGCGCAGGATGCAATTATGATAGACGGACAACGTATTCTGGTTTTTGGTGCTTCGTCTGCTATTTGTTCTGAGGTGCTCAAACTGTTCGCGCCAAATGAAGCAACTTTTTATCTTGTAGCACGTGACGAAAACAAGCTGGCGGCTCAGATCGATGATCTAAAAGTTCGCGGAGGCACAGTCGCCGGTCATGAGGTTTACGATTTTAATCAATGGGAGGCTCATGAAGCCGCTGTGCAGCGGGCTGTTGCGTCCCTTGAGAAAATTGATATTGTCATCATCGCTCATGGGACATTGCCGAATCAGAGCGAATGCGAAACGTCTCCAGCTTCTATGCGAGCTTGTATGGAGGACAACTTTAGCAGCGCGGCAATTATTATCGGGTGCTGCGCGGCTGCCCTTGCCACTGCGGGCAGTGGAACATTGGTTGCCATTTCCTCAGTGGCAGGGGACAGAGGGCGCAAGAGCAATTACGCTTACGGTTCCGCTAAAGCTGGTATTGACGCTCTGTTGCAGGGGCTGCGTGCGAGGCTTACAGCATCTGGTATCAATGTTGTGAACATCAAGCCCGGGATGATTAAAACCCCGATGACACAAGATATGAACTCCGGTGTCCTGTGGTCTACCCCGGAACTGATAGCGCCCAAAATTATTCGCGCGATGTCAAAGGGATCAGGCGTTTACTATGTCCCCGGGTATTGGCGGTACATCATGTTTATTATTCGTGCGCTACCCAACGCTGTTATGGCCAAGTTGCCGATTTAACGCTGTATCATCTTCCCATGGATCCTTGCCCTGATTGAGCAGGCGACTATTACGTTTTTGTCCTCGTTGCAAAGAGTGGATCAGAAAGGGCTTTGCCTGGGGTGATACACGCCCAAGCAGTGTCGACTCTCGCCGAAGACTGAAAAACCCGTCCGGCCATAGGCTGTGCAATTGCACCCTGTGTCGTTCAATTTCTGCTTCTCTCTCAGCGTAAGATGAAGTGGTAACCCCGCCGTGAAACTGATGGAATGACCCCTCTCCTGGAAGAACAAATAGCGCAGTCCCAGGTAGCATCCCCAGACTTCGATACATGTGCAGGTTGATACTGCCGCCGCCATGCAGTTGAAACTGTGTATCGGCGTAGCCAATGGCAGCGTAGTTCTTGGCTGAGGCGAACAAGCAATTGCACTCCATCAGCGGATGGAGATAGCCGTGACTATTGGCGCCACTGAAGGTCGAGACGCTAAATAACTCGTAACCGTCGTTCTGCCAGTCTACGGTGGCGAGTAATTCAGTTTCAGCCTCGGCCTGATTTAAGCCGCCTTCGACCAGATGCTGCTCCTCGTGACCCAAATGGTAACCTGGCACGGCGACGATGGCGTTCTCGGAAATAGATCGGGCCATGAGAGCGTTGTAAATGATGCCTGGACTAACCATTCTGGCACCGTCAATCATCAAGCAAATATAGGGTGCTTGGCACATCGCGAAAGCTTCGTTGATGGCGTAGACCGGCGAAACCGCAGATTCATCTCTTAGCCAGTAGTGAAAGTTATCAGGTAAATTAGCCACCTTATCCGCGCGCAGGTTGTCCTGCGAGCTGTTCTCAACAACAATGACTTCATAGTCATCAGTAGTCACCCCGCGCTGGAAGCTTGGGGCCAATGTCTGCAAGGTTTTTTCCAGTTGCGCGGCCATATTATAGGCGATGACAATCACGGAAATTTTAGGTGTTGATGACACGACTTGTATGCTCTTGGCGATTCTGGGTTTATCGGGCTTGTGCTAGCAGACACTAGCAACTTTATGGGCCGGAGGAAAGTAGGCTCTAGTAGAACCGTAAGGCAGAGGGTAGTTCCCAGCCATCCATATGACCGGAAATTTTAGTGAAGCGAATAGACTTTTTGAACTTTATTTTGGGTTTCACTTTGAGCTCCCCTGGCCCAAATTCCGAAAGCGGCTTTACTCCATCAGACAGCTGCATAAGCGACGCCGCCTCTTTCAATTGATCGAAATAAGCGTTGATATCGTGCTCTAACTCTTCTCGAAAAGGATAGCTTCGGCCCATGCGCGGAGTCACTGCGCCTTGGGTTTTGCTCAGGGTTTGGGCGACAGAGGGCTCGAGGTCAACGTCAAATCGCACTTTAGTAAAAGCAATAATCTCATCGTAGTAGGAATTGATGTCCTCAAAAAAGAATGCTGCCTCTTCACCCCAGCTCATCAAAGACCAGTCACCGCTTCGGGAATCCATAGCAAACACCTCTTCGAAAAGACGAACCGAAATTGGCAAATTTGGGTCCCTGGCAATGACGGCATCCATCCAGGTCTGAAGAAATGTGATGGACTTTACGCCGTGTTCCAGTTGCAGAAAGTAGAGGTAGTACTTGAGTATTCCCAGCCTCACATGAAATTCGTAGACCATAAAGAGGCTTCTCATATAGCGCATGTCTGCTTTGGAGAAGGTGGCGGTAGAGGCGATTAAACCCTCGCTATCGGTGACAATGTTATGCTCCTCTACATAGGATTTTTCTGCCATGGGCGCGTTCGGCATCATGGATGTGAAGTTACCGTTAGCCGAGACTTTCCAGTCGAAACAGTATTGCAAATCTCTGGCCATACTCTCCACAGTCTGCCCCGGCAGACCAATCATTAGGTCTGTGGCAATGGGTATCTTCTCAGCATTGAAATATTCCATCATGGTTTCATAGGTTGTTGTCTTTATATTGTCACGACGGATGACCTTGAGCACGTCCTCGTCAGTCGTCTGCAGCGCTATGATCCCCGTTGGCAGCAAGCCGCCCTCGTGCAGAATTTTTATCACGGCCATCAATCGGCGACCGCCGTTCTTGGCAAAATTTGTATTCAGTTTTTTGGGGTATCCCGTGCGCTTGCTGATGGCCACCAATGCTCTGGATATTTCAATATCCTGTTCGAGCATTCCGAAGTTGGCATCGGCAATGAAGATCACCTGCGATCGACGGCTCGCCAGAAATTCGATTTCGGCGATAACGCGTTCCGGGATGAACTTTGTTACTTTCTGTAGTGTGGCGGAACCCCAGTCGCAGTAGGTACAACCATAGGGGCAGCCCCGATTGGTTTCCAGAATTGTGTTTGAGAAGTCGTAAAACCAGTCGCCAAACTCGCCCGTTAAATAGGGGGAGGGCAGAAGCGTAATATCTTTTACTCGCGCACGGTCCCCCGTTCGAGTGTGTACTCCGCCGTGACTAAAAACGATGCCCTCAGTGGCTGCCAACAACGACAGATCAGTTGCCGGCTGTTCTGCAAGTGCGGCTAGAATCTCAGCACAGCTTATCTCGCCCTCGCCCAGTACCGCGATATCAATGAAGCCGTTTTCTGTGAGAAAGCGCTCTGTGTCGCCCTCATACTTTGGAACTTCGGGCCCTCCAAATATAATCAAGCTATCCGGGCATCGATTTTTTATCTCCTGGGCGGCGCGCAAATTGAGATCGTGGTTCCAGACGTAGGAGGAGAACAGGCACACAGGATTGGGTGTTGATTGCACTGATTCATACAGGTCTTCCAGAGAGTGGTTGTCCAGGCCCCCCAGTAGTATTTCTCCAATCTCGTAGCTGCCCTTCAGTGTCGTTTCATGACAGCTGCGCAGATAGGCTGTGACCATGCCCAGAGATAGATAGGGAAGCGTCCAGGTATTGTGGGCTATGGCCAGTGGGAATATCTTCCTTTTAGAGGTGCTCATCTAACAGCTCTCGGCGGGACTATTCATCTTGCCCTAATCGAGTCTCTACCTGGTACATAGGCCTGCCTTTGCTTTCCATAAAAGTTTTTCCAACGTACTCTCCGGCAATACCAATGGCTAGGAGCTGCAATCCTCCCAAAAGATAAATAGGTATAACGGTGGATGCCCACCCCGGTGCAGTTCCCTGCTCGCCGAATGCCGCTGCCAATGCCCATCCACCGAGCCCTAGTGCTATCAGAAACACCAGGAGTCCCAACATGGAAATGACTCGCAGTGGCAGTATTGAAAAAGAGGTCAGCCCCTGCAGTGATAGGTTCAGCATTCGGCTGAAGGGGTATTTTGATTCTCCCAGCAAGCGCGCACCGCGGGTGTAGTACACTTTTTCGGACGGCAAGCCCAGCAGTGGAACAATACCGCGAAGGTAGAGATTCACCTCTTTGTATTCTCCCAGGAACTTGACAGCTCTGTGACTCATCAGTCTGAAGTCGGCGTGATCCTGCACGGATCTAATCCCCATTTTGGCCAGCAGCCAGTAGTGGACTCTGGCAGTGAAACGCTTAAATAGAGTGTCACTGTCTCGATTTTCTCTCACCCCATAAACGATTTCGTTACCCCGGGCAAAAGAATCCATCATTTTTTCTATGGCGGCAATATCGTCCTGAAGATCTGCATCCAGGCTGATGTAGGCGTCGGCTTTGGTTTCCATTAGGCCAGCATAAACCGCGTATTGGTGACCGTAATTACGTGCTAATTTAATGCCACCGAACATTGGATCCGTAGCAGCAAGTTCACTTATTTTTTCCCATGTTTTATCACTACTTCCATCGTCGACAAAATAGATGCACGACTTAGATGAGATTACGTCGGCGGCAACCAGTCTTCGCATTTCCTTTACCAGGGCTTCGCTAGTGCTGGGAAGTACCTGCTCCTCGTTGAAGCAGGGGACAATCAGACCTAGTATCGGTGCGTGCTGCGTTTCCATTGTCTCACTCATGACGTTTGAACAGGGATGATAGCCTAAACAGATTTTTTTTGATGATTGCTGGCATGGCAGTGATTCTATCCGGAAGAACTTTAATCAGCTGTTTGCGCGCTTTGTAGATAGCGGGGCTGATATCGGCAGGAGACTCATTCGGATCTACCCGATACGGAGCCAAACTGGCCTCTAGCTCCGGTACGCTTCCTGATTTTAAATAGACAAAAGTATTGTAGCGATACCAGGCCTTCACCAGGGTGTTGTCAACAAGCTTTTGCCTGAGCGGGTCATACATTGCATAGCCCTGATCTAGAAACAAATCGCGCCAATAGGAATAGGGTTGCTCGTTGATGTGGTTTTCGCCTCCCTGACCTGGAGTAGCGGCTGAAAACATCACCAGATCAGAATGACGACACAGGTTTTCTACGAAACCTGCAGCGGAGGACTTCGGCAGGTGCTCGGCAACTTCGAGGCTCTGCACCAGAGTGAATTTTCTATCTAGGGAGAAGTGGGATCGCAGATCAGTGGAGATAAACTCTTCAGGGTTAATTAGTAACTGTTCACGTGCTACATAGTCTCCATCCAGGCCAAGAACCTCGACATCAAAGGACTTCCAAACGCTCAGCCATGCGCCTGCACCGCAGCCGACATCCAGCACTGAAACGAGCGAAGTGGGAATTACCTCGAGCAGGTGTGGAATGAGTTCCCGCGCAGAGGCTGCCGATCCCCGATTGATCAGTTGATAGAAAGCGTCGTTGTACTCATACATCTGCAGGAGCCTCGGAGGAACTGGTTTTTAAGGTAACTCAGCTCCCTACTATAGTATTGGGCATTCTACAGTGAAATAAGTTGGGTCCCAAGCTATTGGCGACGAGTGTCAGCAGTCCCATGTGTGCTTCTTTTGAAAGTATTTGCCCTGTGAACACATTGCTACTGGGTCTGGCAAGTTCAAGGGGGTTGTAGTTATCCGCATGGCTTTGATGGAGGCGAGCCAAAAATTTACGCTCTGAATAGATCAGTATGTCCCGGGTGATCATCGATTGTGCGGCCCCCAGACTAACCTCAAGAGTTTTGTAGCCCTTGATGTCAGATCTTCTGTAGCGCGCCTTCATGGAACTTGTCGGGCAGTCTAAGGAAGAGTCCTCGGGGGCATACGGGGGCTCGCCCGGTGCCAGATAGGCGAGTTCTTTTTCTTGGAAATAGGGGTCGAAGTGAAAAACATACTCCGGTTTGATTCGACTCATTTTGCGACCGGCCGGGCGACGTAACTCGGGGTTCTCGCCACTGGCGTATAGCCTACTGGCGTGCTCCATGCTCATCACCTCCTGCTGAAGATAGTCCCCTTTGGGGTAAATCAGTAGAGCGGCGATTGTCAGACAAGAGCCCATTAATAACAGCCGATGCAGATTGCCCAAGTAATTGAGTGTACTGAGCGCGAGCCCCATGATGCCGATCCAATAGATTGCTCCGACGGTGTTGTAACGTTCAAAACTTGGCCCATCGGCGTGATTAGGTTGTTCTATCAGTCTGCCAAACTGGATAGCGAGTGCGATGCCAAGGGCTAGAACAGAAGCCATAAGACACAATTTAACCCACGGGTGGTAGGCGTCCTGGCCCTGAAACTCTGATCGAAGAAAGCGAACTCCGCTGAAGGCCAAGACACACAGTGAAAGGCTAACCAGCAGTGCTCCTGTTATCGACTTTTCAGATGACAGCGGCCAAGTCAGAACCCTGAGCGTTCTGCTGACGATGACTGTCAGTGTATTGTTCGTTTTTGCTTCGATACCTGCCGCCTTAATTTTTTCGATCACCTCCGTGTTGTCACCCTTCCAGGCAACGGCGATATCGGCGTCGGAAGACAGGCCGATGGAATACACGGTGGCGAGCAGTACGCTGATCAACACAGTTATCGTCAGGGTAACTCGGGAGCATCGAATCGCCAGAACGGGTAGTAGCAGCCATACGATGACGCCAGCGAAGGTCGTGAATGCGGCGATGGTCGCGAAGAGATAAGCCATGATCCAAGCCCCGGCGCCGGGGGGCTCGGGTCTTCGCACCAGTATGTAAAATGCAACAAAGGCGCAGGCAAAGGTGATATGCCAGCTGGCATTGATGGCATTCACCAGGTTCCAAAGGTGGGCAGGAGCAAACATCAAGGTGACGGCGATGCCTGCATAGAACAACCCACTGGAGGGGTTGTGCTCAAAGTAATCCCGGGCTGTGTAGAACAAAATACCCAGACAGCTTAAGAGGCCGATCCAGGCGCTGGCATACAGCGCGTGGCTCTGACCATCGAGCAAACGAAGATCCAGCGCCACCAGTAGCCTTGGCACCGCAATGCGATGCGCTGCGTAGTGTGGCTCGATTAGAGCTTGCCAATCTGTCAGGAAATTGGGTTGTTTTGAAAGTCCGTCTAAAATGACGAACATATCGCGCCAGGGAAGGTGTGGATGCAGCTTGTACCAAAGTAGCAGCGTCCATATAAACCAAAACGCACCCAGAATTAACGCCAGCGCCGCCATCAGGTGAAGGAGCTTGTTTGATGGGCTAGGGCTAGCCAATGGGTTCATTTATTGTCCTTGGGATACGTACAGTCGTGGTTTGGCTCAAAAAAAGCCGGAGGGCACTATAACGCAGACTAGACTGCGGTAAAAACCGGATTTAGAATGTTGGCGCGCCGTAGGTCGCTGCCCTGCAGAACTCCAGCTGGAATACTCACCGAATGTCTAATGTAAGGCCCACTTCGAAAACCCTTGTTCTGCCCAAGCAGGTGGTTTTTTTACATATTGCGAAAACGGCGGGAACCTCAATCGTACATTTTTTTCGCAAACATATGGCCTCTGAATCCCTGTGTTCTCATGGTGATTTTTTGCATTTGTCTGGGGATCGAGAAAAGCGCGAGGGTTTACTGAGGCGCTACCAGTTTGTCTCCGGTCATTTTGGCTATGATGAAGTGGCAGCGCTTCTGCCCAATTCCTACAGCTTCACCGTCCTTAGAGATCCCGTTGACCGAGTGCTGTCTTTCTATCAGTTCTGTATGCATGCTGACATGCAGCGACAATTCCCCGTCGCCAGAGCCGCCAGGGATCTGGGTTTGGATGGATTTGTTCACTCCATGGCGCCTGAAGTCGTCGAGGCGGTGGATAATCTGCAGTGCTGGCAGTTGGCGAGATCCTATTGGCATGAGGATCGTCTGGCAATGGTTGGGATGAATGATTCCAGCTTGTTAGCGCTTGCAGATGAGCATTTGCAAACGCTGTCATATGTTGGGCTGACCGAAACTTTTGACAGTGATTTTAAGGCAATCCTGAAAAATCTAGGAATCGATCGGAAAATCCCCAGGGGCAGGCAGTTTGTCACTGCGAACCCCATTTTGCGCGAGACTCTAAGCCCTAAAACTCTGGACACGCTTCAAAGCAGAGTAGCTGCGGATACTGAGTTGCTAGAAAATGTTCGATCCAGGCGGGCCGGGACGGAACGATGAGTCTAGCCTGAATTGTTGCCCTGTGTCAGCGGATGACCTGGTATAGGCATTTTCCGCATTACTTTCCAGTTGGGCTGTTTTTTCTGGGTTTCCAAACCTGAATATTGTAAGTGCCCCCGCCGTAGCGATCGGTCATAGACAGGGGAATGGTTCCGCTGTTCTTGTAGTGGCGTGCGAGAAACCTTCGCCCGGATAGCTTGGAGTTAGGGGGTGGGTTGCGGTCAAAAAAACCGCGCATTTCCCAGGAGGAGACCAGCACCAGGTCAAAGCCTCTCGTTTCAATCTTTTGATACATGTTTGCAATGTAGTTTGCCCATATTCCCTCTACGGTATCTTCTGGACGTCCTTTCACAAAGAAACCGGGTTTGCCAGCCGCCAACGGAAAATAGAAAGTGTGCCCGTCCTGATTCACAGCTTTGTTTTGCTCCAGCAAAGTCATAACTAACATCTGAGTGGCTAGGATCTCATCATTCTCAGCAATTAAAGATTCCATCTCCCGCCACTTGTCCAGATCGGTGGAGAAGTCCTTTGGCAGTATCGCGTAGGCCTGATAGAGGCTAATCAATATCAGTGGAGAGATGATATTGAGTTTTGCTGGCATTTGAGAAATGACTTTGAAAACCACGATTAATAAAAACGGCGACATCAGCTGGAACAGGTAGGTCATGTAGTTGCCCGGGTTTTGGCCGAGAGTTAGCACTATCGCCATGGTCGACCAGAACAGACCAAACCCGAAAAAGTCGATTTTTGAGCGCAGAAGGGGGCCTCGAAGTCCTGCTCTTGCCAGCTGGAATCGCGATCTTATCTGTCTGGAAGCCTCGGCCAGGCCAGTGTTGGACAACCATGTGATCGCTGTGATCACTAGGATCAATAGCAATCCAGAATAAGTTGTAGCATAGGTTCGCAATTGAATGAATAGAATGTCCAGTGTTTGCAGGCCGGCTATGGCGGCAGACGGTGTAAACAGTGTGTTGTCCAGATAATAGGGGCTGGTTAGGTGCACTACTGTTAGTGAGCCCAGCAGAGCACTGGTGAATATCGCCCCCAGCATCACTGCCTTGCTCATGGAGTGGTATAGGAAAAGGTATAGGCACAGTATCGCCATCCCAAGAATGAAATACTGCTTGGTGTAGAAAGCCAATATTCCGCACACTACCGCGAACACTAAACTGTTGCGGCTGAACTTGAAGTACCACGGGGCGACAAAACTGGCCACGAAGATAGCGACTCCGGGTGCATTGGTGCTGGCGACCGGGGTGCCGTAGAAAAGCAGTGCTGCGTACATCAGGGCAAAGCTTGCCGACGCAAATCGCCAGTTGCCGGTGATTCGCTGCGTCGCCAGGGCGCACAAACCGGTAGCGATGAGAATAAACAGGGCCGAAACCGAACGATGAAGTAAAAATGTGTTGCCAAATAAATGGGTGAGAGGTGCGACCATAATGTTGTACAAAGGGGGATATACGTCAGCGGCCTGTGGCTGAAATTCTCGGGTATAGGGGTTAAACCCCTCGGCTATAATCCCGGTAATTAAAGGCATAGTGCCTTCGTACAAATCCAGCGGTACAGGCGCGCTGATAATTTGCCAGTGGTGATGTATTAGGCACAGTAGCAATACCAGCGTTGCCGCTGGGAAGAGAACTCGCCACAGTTTGTCGTATATGTCCAAGTGCTCGTTATTTATGAATAGGTTTCAGTGCTCGGCCGGCTTTTGGAGCAGGTAGTGTTGGATAGCAGTATAGCTTATAGAGCCCTGTATTTGTTTCCCAGGCCCGTGAGCATGGGCGAGTGTGATATGACCCGCGTAATATTAGAAGGAGAGTGTGTTTATGCGGTAGAATTGGCCGTGGTAAACACCGCAATAACGGTAAACAATGTCAGCCCAAATCGAAAATCTCAAACAAGCAAGTAATGCTATTTATCTCCAGGTGGCATCGCTCTATGCCATAGTCTGCCTGTGTGTGTATTTCTTTGCGGCTTTGGAATCTGGGTTCAATCTAGTTTTTCTGGGTTCGTCTGCCCTTGCATGGATGCTCATTGGCTGGTGCCAGTTTGCGCTGTTCAACGCATTACACGAAGGCCTGCACAACCGTTTTGGAAACCCTCACCAAGAATTTCTGGCCTATGCCAGTACGGCCTATACGGTTGGGTTTGACGAACGCTATCGCAAGGTACATCTGGACCATCACAAATATTTTGGCGATCCTGAAATGGATCCCGACTACCCCAACTATGGGAACTTTCCCAGGACGAAGCGGGCATTCCTTGGGAGACTCTTTCTGAATCTCTGCGGATGGCTCGCCCTGCTGCAGTTCCTAGGTGTGCGTCAGACCAGTACTGCATCTGGCGAAGTGGATGCCAGGGAGCCGTCTGGCGCCTTGTTTCGCGTCGCCGTCACCCAGCTGATCATTCTGGCGCTGTTTTGGCTGACCTTAGGGTGGTTCTACTATCTCTGGTTATGGATTATACCTATCGTAACGTTCGGTAAGTTCTTTTCCTCTACTCGAGCGTTTTGTGAACATGGCAGCCCGGATGATAGGCCTACGATCAGAACCATCACAGGTTCATTTCTTGGCGAGAAGGTTCTGGGGGTGTTCTGTTTCCACTACCATGCAGAGCACCACCGGTATGTGGCTATACCCTGCAATCGCCTGGCGGAGGTAAATATTCAATTCGCAGAATCGGTCTATTCGGAAGGTGCTCCCGGGGAGCCTCACTACGAACACTATAGAAAGGGATACGGAAGTCTGCTGTTGGCTTGGTTTCGCGAGCTGCCCTTTTAGATGAGAAATGAACGGTGATTAAGACTGAGTTTCACTGCAACTATTGCGGTGCACGGCACTTTGATGTCATCTCCCAAGGTATTCAGGATTGGGAGTATGGTGTTGCGGGCAGCTACGACTACTATCAATGCCGATCCTGTGAGGGTGTGCAATTGCATCCGTTTCCAGATCTGGAGGGCTTGAAGCGAGCGTATGATATCGAGTATCACGGCTATGCCACCGGGCAGAAACGGGGTGTGCTATTTTCATTACTTTATAGCGCTAAAGAGTGTCTTTTCCGCCGTCAAATGTCTCGCTTGGTAAATTCCACCTCCAAGGTTTTGGATGTGGGTTGCGGGGCGGGAGAATTTTTGCTCAGTGTGAGGAGTCTGGGCGTAAACTCGCTAGAGGGAATTGATTTTAGTGAAGATATGATTTCGTCTTTGGAGGCAAATGGAATCACCGGATTCTGCGGCACCTTTTCAGCTTTCGAGGGCCAGGCTGGAAGTTACGATCTTATCGCCATGAACAACTATCTGGAACATACGGTGGAACCACGCCTTGAGTTGGAAAAATCACTGCAGCTATTGCGCCCGGGATCCTCTCTGGTCGGCGAGGTGCCAGGATTCGATTCCTGGGAGCGCAGATTGTTCGGCCGATACTGGGGTGGAAATCATGTGCCGCGCCACACCTACCAATTTAATACTGATTTTTTGACCCGGTTGCTGCGCGAGACTGGATTTGTCGATATCGAGATTAGTCACCAGCTCAATACAAGTCATTGGTCACTGTCTGTGCAAAATTATTTGCAGCGCAATGCCAAAGACTTGCGGGCAAACCCGGCGATCAGTTTTGGCAGGAGCCGCTACTATGCCGTTCTGCTATTGTTTTTTATTCCGGTGAACATCGTTTGCGTGCTGATGAAAAAATCCGGTTGTATCAAATTTTCAGCGCGTAAGCCCCAGGGGAATCCCGCCAATGGATGAGGTTTACGATTCGTCGGAGTACACCTTGGGCTATCCTGCCGGAATTGAGTTCCATTTCTGGAACCTGGCGCGCAATGATCTTCTGTACCGATTACTCGCCCCCCTGGTTGGGCCCGAAGATCTAGTGATGGATGTAGGATGCGGGCCGGGTATTTTTTTGGGGTCCCTGCGTGACAAGCCGATAAACGCCCGAGGCGTTGAGCGTGGCTCGCCGGCGGTCCAACCGGGGTTGGAAGCGACCATTGACACGGCTACCGATCTTTTTGACCTGTCTGTAGAACTTCGCTTTCAAGTTAAAGTGGTCGTACTTCTCGATGTCATCGAACACATCGGCGAGCGTCGTCAGTTCCTGCAACAGATTTACCGCGATCTCCCCAACTGCACCCACCTGTTGGTTACAGTGCCGGCCAGAATGGAAATATGGTCCAAGTACGACGAGCACTGGAGCCATTTTTTGCGTTACGACCGGCCAGGACTTGCCAAGGATCTTGCAAGTAGTGGATTCACCGCCACTCGTATGACTTATGTGTTCCAGTGGATGTATGTGTCCCTGCTGGCCATGAAGTGGTTGGGGCTTGAGAGGGGGGTGGATTTTAAATCGCCTAATAGAACAGCTGTTACTAGGTTGTTTCATCGTATTGTGGGTGTAATCACTCGTTTGGAGGCGCGGCTAGTTCCGGGTTTTATAGCCGGGTCCTCAATTGTGTGCGTGGCCCAAAGGGACGAAACCCCAACTTCTTAGTGGTTGCCGTATTTCCCGCTATAGCATGGTCCATTCGCTCTCAAATCTTATGTATACTCTTGAACAACTGCTTGGATGTTGCGAGCGGCGAATGTTAAATCGAGGCTTTGCACCTTTGCACAGAGTAAGTTCATGCGCAGATATCTAAATAGACTATTGGGCCGCGGGGTGTTTGACAGTGCATTAGCGCATACGCGCGCATCAGAACCGCGACCTGAACAGCCATTGTCCGCCAAAATTAATGCGCCACTGACCCCGAAAATGAAAAATTCACCGATACCGATACATCGCTTCGCAGATGAAATTTCTCTACCGGCCATCCCTCTGGAAGGACCAAGGCACAAGATTAGTTTTGTCGTCATCGTCTATAAAATGCCTGACCAGGCTGAGAAAACTCTGTACTCACTCAGCACGCAGTATCAGCGAGGTGTCTCGGAGACGGACTATGAAGTCATCGTCGTTGAAAATGCTTCCAGTGCCGTGCTGGGAGAGCAGCGGGCCTGCCAGTACGCCGACAATGTGCGCTATTTCTATCGCGAAGAAACTCAGCCAACGCCCGTTCCCGCTGTTAACTTTGGCGCGTCACAGGCCAGCGGCAGCCATATCACGATTATGGTTGATGGAGCTCGAGTACTGAGCCCTTGCGTAGTCAGTTATATGCTGGCGGCTACCCGGTTACATCCCGAAACCCTCGTTGCCTTGCCGGGATATCATTTGGGCCCCAAACTTCAGCAGCGCTCCATGCTGGAAGGGTATTGCGAGGAGGTGGAGGCGGAATTGATGGCCTCCATCGACTGGCCAGCCGACGGCTACAAGCTGTTTGAGATTTCTTGTTTGAGTGGCACCAGCACCAGCGGCTTTTTTAAACCCATTGGCGAGAGCAACTGTTACTGCGTTCCGCGCTCGGTATGGGACAAGGTTGATGGTTTTGATTCTGCCTTTACAGAAACTGGCGGTGGTCAGGTGAATCTGGACTTTTTTAAACGCACGGTCGAGCTGCCCGATACGGTGTTGGTTATTCTTCCCGGGGAGGGAAGCTTTCACCAGTTTCACGGAGGCATCACCACGGGAACCCAAGGTGAGAGTCGCATCAAATCGATGGAAGACCATTTCAATCAATACGCTGATTTGCGCGGTGGCCCCTACCAATCACCCAATAAGCGGCCTATTTATCTGGGTAGTTTGCCCGATAGTGTGATGAAGTTTGTAAAGCATGGAGCTCTCCAGGCCATTAAGATGATCGACCAATAGAGCCTTTGCTTCGCGTTATAGAGTCTGTGTAGCTAACACGTTAAACTGGGCCGCCAGGCTCGATAACAGGAGATATCCCATCGACCGTATCTACTTCCCGCCCTCATTTCGTGGCTTTGAACCTCGTCGCCGAGCCTTTAGTACCTGGAGCGACCACGTATCATTTGGCTACGATATTGTTGAAGCAGTGCGCCCTGCCAAGGTTGTTGAATTAGGCGCCTACAACGGCATGAGCTTTTTTGTCTTTTGCCAATCCATGATTGAGAACGATATCAGTGGCCTGTGTTATGCGGTAGATACCTGGGGCGGGGATGATCACACGGGCGAATACGACGATTCTGTCTTTGACGATGTTCGCCAGCATGCGCGCGATCACTATCGCGGCAACACCTATTTAATGCGGATGCTGTTTAACGAGGCCGTGGGACACTTTGAAGATGAGACCATCGATTTGTTGCATATAGACGGGCTTCATACCTACGAGGCTGTCCAAGAAGATTTCAACAACTGGTATTCCAAGGTCAGCCCCGGAGGGATTATTTTGTTTCACGATATCGAAGCCCGTCAATCGGACTTTGGCGTTTGGCGATTTTGGGCAGAACTGGAAGCGGAGCATGAAACCTTTGCGTTTAAGCATGGCTTTGGTTTGGGGGTTTTGCGTAAACCTGGAGGAGAACAAGCCACTACCAGCCATCCACTGTTAGACCTGCTGTTCAATGGCAGTGAACGGGAGCGCCACAGGCTGCGTCAGCTGTACATCTACAACAGTGAGTACCTCGAGGCCCGGAACAAAGCCAAGCGCCTCAAAGGTCGTGCTACCAAGGGCGGTGATGGCAAGGGCGCCGGGCAAAAGCCGCCACCAGTGCAAGCCCCATCGGAATCTACTTCAGGCGAGAATAGCCAGTAATTGATCAGGCCGGTTGTTCGGGCAGTTTTTGCCACAAAGTGCCGTGTTCATCAGCTAGTTCGTCTACCGGGCGGCCGTTGGAATAATAATACAGTGCTACTGAATCTCTTGTTCTATCACTGGGGCAGGTCATAGGATGTGGGTGGCCGTGATAGGAGGTTGATGTGGTGGAAAAAACGACGCATCTTCCGGCAATTGGCGCTATCTTTTGAACGCAGCTGCGCATGTCTTTGGACCACAGTTCCAAGTCGCCGCCGTATTCGGGCAACCAGTCTTCATTCAAATAGATCAGTAAATTCAGACGGCGATCCAAGCCAAGCTGCGGATGTTTGTTGAAGTCAGCGTGCATTTTTAGATAGCCGCCGGTCCCTGTCCTGTGAACCCCGCCGCCGCGCATATGAGGGTCTGGTAGTAGGCCACTCATGCTTGTTATTTTCTCAAGAATCCCTACGAAGGGATTGTTGTTTAGCTCCCAGTAAAGACGCCGATAAACCAGTGGCACCAACCTTTCCCGCGATAGCCACTTCTTTCCCAATTGCGCTTCTGTGCCGTCTTCTAGTACGACGGGTATGTGTTCAGAGCCCGCCTTCTTCTTCGCTGAAATATCCGGGAAATTGGCATTTAGAACGCCGATAAATTCTGAACTGAGAAAATCATCGATGACAATATGAGGGTAGGGGTCTGCATTGCGGAACTTATCAGCAAGTTCACCGGAAGCCTGCGACAGACGCCCGTAATCTATAATTTGAGTCGTATCGCTCATCCGCAAAAATCCTGTTGCAGTTCAATTGTCATATCAGTGGCGGCAATTCTACTTCGGGAAGCACTTGCCAATCGGTGCGCTGGGTGGGAGCCACCTCTTTGTCTTCTCGCTCAACGGTATAGTAGTACAGAGCGATCGACTTTCGCGTGAGGTTTTCCGGACAGCTTAAAGGCCTGGGGTGGCCGTGAAAGGAATCGGCATCGGTGTTAAAGATGACAGCCCGCCCTGCTGTTGGTCGGAACCGTTTCACGCACTGCGTAGCAGTCTTATCCCACAATTCGAGATGCCCCTGATACTCGTCTTTCCAATCCTTGTTGAGATAGAGCAGAAGGTTCACTCGTCGGTGCAAATTGTATTCAACATGATGTGTGAAATCGGCGTGAACCCCAAGGATGCCCCCGGGTAAAATTTGATGAAGACCACCGCCACGCAGTGAAGGGTCTGGTATCAAATTGTCGATCCCCGTTAAACCTTCCAAAGCTCGAATGAAAGTGCTGGAGTTGAACTCCCAGATTAGCTGTCGTATCTGCGGTGATAACTTGAACAGATGCGGCATGCCCTGTTTATTGAACTGAGCTTTTTCACCATCTCCCCTTTTTGCGAGCAATTGCCGCCACTGTATATCCGCTTCCGGAGACGGAAATCCTTCCAATATAGAATCGACGACTTCTTCCGGAATAAGGTCGTTCAGCACAGTGTGAGGGAAGGGATCAGCACCAACGTAATCTTCATGAGCCGCCATAAACCGATTGCGCAGTTGGTTGTACTGCAACAGAGATTGATTCGGATACTCGGTCGATTCAGTTCTCATTGTTTGGAAATTCTCCATTTATCTTCCCTGCAGGGACGCCGTACTTGCTCGCGAGCGCTTCGCGCTGGCGATGGTAGCTTTTCTCTAATTTGACGGCTTCGGGCATGTGCGAATCTGGAAGACGACCGTAACTGTCATTCCAGGGTACAAGGTTCAGACGCTTGTTCTGCCAATAATACTTGAGCGCATCTTTATCCCAGCCGGCATAGATGTCAGACCAGCTCTGACGGTTGCAGTGCGATGTCAGGCAGCTCTGCGTAATATCTTCCCCCTCGGCCTGAAAACGATAGTCTACGGACAGACGCATCCGATCACTGTTGTTAGGCAGCGCGCGATGTACCGTGAGGCTGTGGAATATGATGACGTCTCCGAGTTTGACATCGCCTCCCACCCAGTCCAGTGATTGCGCCTGGGCTGAAAGGGATGTCTGTCGATGGCCATCTCCCAGTGAAAACTCCAGTGGTAGTAATCCCAGATGGTTCGACCGTTCCAGGATGGCCAGGGGGCCCATTTTTTCGGGGCAGTCGGTAAGTGGCATCCAGCTGGCGTAGAGTTCTGGCGTGCCCTGATTGTTGGGGAAGTCTTGGTGGGGCGGCGTGCTCCAGTTCTGGTTGTCTGGAAACACCAGGCGCGCGATCGAAAGGGGGTGTGGGAATGCAGTGGAGCCAAGTAGTGCCTGCATTACCTTGTTTAGCTCGCTTTCGTGGGGGATGGCGTGGAAGTCCTGGAGGCGTTGGATTTGGTCATAGACTTCGAAATAATCTTCCTCGCCTTCCACCTTAGGTAGGGTCCAGGAAATGGCATCGAGTGGATTCGTGCCAGGTTTCAGCCAGTCGCATCGCTTGCAAATATCAACTATTTGCTGATGCACAGACATGAGAACGCCTTGGTCCATCAGACCGGGAAGAAAAAGATAACCATCACTCAGAAATCGCGCTCGCAGAGCATCCGCATCAGAAACATAGGGGGATGAGTCGTAAAACGCTTTCATTATTTATTGTCGGCTCTGCTGTGAATAATGGCTTTCGCAAGCCGCTGTAGCGGCCAATTATAAGGTGCGCAGTGTGTGAAAACCACTGAGCCAAATCAATAACAACTCACGCAGTGTTGTTGATCCACTCACCGATTTCCGCAATTAGAGTTTCGCAATCTTCTATGGGTCCCTGTCCCCCGGCGAAACCATGCTGGGCGTTGGGGTAATGGCTATAAGTCACCTCGACACCTGCTGCCTGCAACGCCTCGGCATAGGCTTTTCCCTCGTCTCGCAGCGGGTCATTTTCTGCAGTGACAACCATTGAACGCGGCTGTTTCGATAGATTACTCGATCTTATTGGAGATGCTCTGTCGGGAATATTCTCGGTTCCCGCCATATAGGTATCCCAGAACCACACCATCAAGTTTTTACTCAGAGCGTATCCTTTGCCCTTCTCGGTGTAGGAGGCTCTCTCATTGCTATAGTGATCAGCCACTGGATATATCGCGATGTTGCCAACCATTTTCTGGTGTAAGCCCTCGGGTAATTCAAGGGCCGTGGCAATAGCCAGGTGTCCACCGGCACTGTCACCGGCCAGGATGATTTCCCCGTTGGATGGCCCCAGTTCGCTGCTGTGCTGCGCAATCCACATGGTTGCTGCCAAAGCATCATCCTGGGCAGCGGGGAAAGGGTGCTCCGGCGCCAGTCGGTAATCCACGGCTACCAGGGTGCAGCGGCATTCGTCACTGAGTCGCTGACAGATAGGATGGTGGGTATCCAGATCGCCGATTACCCAGCCGCCCCCATGAAAATACACAATGATAGGGTTTTCTGCGCCCTTATCTTGGGGGTAGGCTCTCACTGTGATAGGACCCTTTGGGCCGCTGGCGTGCAAGGTGCTGTAGGGCGTCTGTTTTGTGTGTCCCTTCCATGCATAGGCACTGGCAAGGCGGTAAAATTTGCGCAACAGGAAAACCTTTAGCGTCTGTAACATGTCTTGTGCCTTCTTCGGTTGGTTTTTATAGATGATCTAGTCGAACGCAGCTGTCTCGGGTTTTTGGTGGTACCAATCCACGCCGTGCTCATCGCGTGAGCGCAATGCCCTGCGTCGTCCCAGTAGGCAGTTCAGGTGCGCCATTGCTTCGCCCGTTGCCATCCCCATTAGCCCGGAGGTGATCTCCCTTTTGAAAAGGGCGGGAAAGCAGTCAACCGCTCTGCGCGGTTCTTCAAGGTGTTCAAAGAGTTTATCCAGGTCGCGCTCGTGTGCTTCTATGACTTGAGTCAGTCTCACATGCAATCCGTAAAACGGCGCCTCATGCGCAGGGAGAACCAAGACGTCATCAGGCAACTTATCGCGGATTCTGGCGTTGGATCGCAGCCATTCTTTGAGGGGATCGCCGGCCGGCTCGGTGGGAAATACACTGACGTTTGGTGTGATTTTTGGTAACACCTGATCGCCCGAAATAAGTAACTTGAGCGCAGGGCAGTACAAGGCGGCGTGCTCGGGGGAGTGGCCGCTGCCAGAGATAACCTGCCAATAGCGGCCATTAACCTGGAAGGTTTCTCCGTCGACTATACGGCGAAAGCTATCTGGCAAGGGGGATATTGCGCGCCCGAATCCGCCAAACTTTTTCCGGTACACGTCCATTTGCGCTTCGTCGTAACCCGCGGCCCGATAAAATGTTATTGCCGCAGTGGGCGCTTCGCGACCGGTGTCGCTGGCCATGGCTTTGCACATTAGGAATTCTTCCCTAGACATCCACAGCTCGCAGTTGAAGCGTTCTGTTAGCCATCCTGCAAGGCCTACATGGTCGGGATGCAAGTGGGTGCAGATCACTCGGACGATTGGTTTACCATCCATAAATTCCTTGAATATTTGTTCCCAGACCGCTTTGGCGCTGTCGATTCCCAGGCAGGTATCGACAACGGTCCAGCCGTTTTCATCCTCGAGCAGCCACAAATTTATATGGTCCAGGGACATGGGCATGGGGAATCTTGCCCAGTACACACCCTCGGAGACTTTTTCGGGTACGCCGGGTTTGGGTGCTGCCGCCACTCCCCAGGGGTAGTTTAGGCCGCGGTAGAGTTCCGAGTTTTCTATTAGCATGGTTTTGGGGGTCGCGTGGGTTTTAGGATACGGTTGGTATATTCGGTGGTTGGAGGGTGGATGTCTAGTGGGTGTGGCTTTTTGGGCCTTGCTGGAGGGGGTGTTTTTTTGCCGCAAAACACAGGGCCCGGGACAACTGTTCGAACCCGGCTATACGGCGCCTAATCATTCGAACAGTTGTCCCGGGCCCTGTGTGCTGCTCCTTCGGTGGGAAGCTGTAGCTTCGTGCTTGGGACTGTTTTGGGGGTGAGTTTAGCCTACGCCTCTGTCAGATTCAGTCCAGTAGAGTGCTTTGACCGCTTTTTTATCGGGTTTGCCGACTGGGGTGAGTGGGATAGCGTCGACGAAGTCGATGGATTTTGGGGATTGCACTGAGCCCTTGGCATCTTTTACTAATGCTTGCATAGCAGCTACTAATTCGTCTGTGGCCTCGGTTCCTGGTTTGAGGACGACCACGGCTTTAACGGCTTCTCCCCAGGTTTCATCGGGTACGCCGACAACGACCACCTGGCCCACGGCATCATGGGTTGCCAGTACATCTTCCACTTCTCGGGGGAATACGTTGAACCCGCCGGTGACTATCATGTCTTTGGTACGATCTACGATATACAAAAAGCCTTCGTCGTCGAATCGGCCGATATCTCCGGTGTGCATCCAGCCGCCCGCGAAGGCCTCGGCAGTTTGTTCCGGCATGTTCAGATAGCCCTTCATCACCAGTGGTGCCCTTACGCAAATCTCTCCGGGTTCGCCTTTGGGTACTGGCTTATTGTCTTGATCCAGTAATTCCATGTGAACCCAGGGCGCCGGTCTACCGCAGGAACCCAGGCGCTTGGGCTTGTTCAAGTCATGTTCGGCCTTTTTCATGTTGGTGAGCACCATGGGTGCTTCCGACTGGCCGAAGAACTGATAGAAAATTTGGCCCCACTTTTCTATACCCTCTTTAAGTCGCACCGGGCTCATGGGGGATGCGCCGTAGAAAATGGTTTCCATGCTGGACATGTCCGCCGTCGCTGAGCGCGGTGAATCCAATAGGAAGTACAGCATCACTGGCACCAGCATGGTGGCTGTGATTTTGTGCTGTTCGATCATTGTGTAGAATTCGTCGGGGCTAAAGCCCTGCATCACGTAGAATGCTCCGCCTTTTTGTAGCACGGGTATGAAGAAGGCCGCCGCCGCGTGTGACAGTGGCGTTGCCATTAGCATGCGCAATTGTTCGGGGAACTCCCACTCGGCCATTTGGATTTGCGTCATGTACGCTGTCGCGCGATAGGTGCTTTGCACTCCTTTTGGTTTTCCAGTGGTGCCGCCGGTGAAGTTGATTGACGACACGTCATCAGGATCGACATCTGGAGCGACCAGTGGCTTTGGCTCGAAAGTGGCGGCCAGTGCCAGATAGTCCTCGCCGCATTTCGTCGGGCCAAACCCCAACATCAGTTTCAGACCGGGTACTTTCGCTTTGAGCGCCGCAGCGTGATCGTCGAAAAGTGATGCATCGTAGACCAGCGTGTCGATGGCGGCGGCTTGCAACACATAGGCGTGGTCATCGAGAGAACCCAAGGGGTGGAGCGGAGTCCCGCTGCAGCCTGCCAGCTGCATCGCGGCTATGTTTGACAAAACTTCAGGTCGGTTTGCTGAGATAACCGCCACCCGGCTGCCCTTGCCCAGGCCTTTCGATTGCAGGGCCTGGACCATTTGGCTGGTGCTTTCCCGCACGTCCTTATAGCTGGCGACTTTATCTCCCAGGTAAAGGCAGGGCTCGTGGTTGTAGCGGTTCAAGCCATCGATTAGCAAATGTGGCATCAAGGGGGGATGGTGAATGGCGTCAGTACTCATGAAAACTCCGTCAGTTATTGCGTCCGTTGTAGCTTGGATAGTTGGGTTTGAGTTAGGCGTCGGTAATCTTCAGTCCGCGTCGCAGAACAAGATTGGTTTCTTCAGCTTGGCGCTTGCTTACCGCTGCGTGCATCACCAAAGAGGAACCGTGAAAAGTCTTTGGGTAACTGTGCAGTTCTACGGAAACACCCGCCTGCATTAGTTTTAGCGCATATAGCACGCCCTCATCTCTCAACGGGTCAAACTCCATAGTAGTGACGTGTGCGGGTGGGAGATTGGAAAGGTCCTCGGCGCGCGCAGGTGCTGCAAGATAGGGGACGTCTTTTGATCCTCTGGCAAAGGCGTCTCCCAGGTAATAATCCCAGCTCAACTCCGCCGCCGGGCGATTCCAAAGTGGGGTGTCGATGAATTTTTTCATGCTGGGTGTTTCGAGCCTGTCATCCACTTCCGGAATGCCCAGATACTGAAAACACAGCTTCGGCCCTTTTCTGTCGCGGCTCAGCAGTGCGGTCGCGGCCGATAACCCGCCCCCAGCGCTTTGGCCAAAAATACCGAGTCTATCGAGGTCGATGCCGAGCTTCGCAGCATTTTCGCTGGTCCACACTAGTGCCGCGTAGCAGTCTTCGAGTGGTCCCGGGAAGGGCGTTTCGGGGGCTTTGCGATACCCTACCGACACCACCACAATGCCCAGGTCGCGGCACAGTGCCAGGGCGCTGCCGTGTTCGGTGTCGAGGCTGCCAATGACGAAGCCGCCGCCGTGGATGTAGAGCAAGGCAGGTACTATCTCAGCTTTGTCTTGAGGGCTATAGACTCGTATCGCCACTTCAGGGGCTCCCTCGGGGCCTGAAATTAATAGGTTTTCTATCTCTACGCCAGACTCATCCAATTCGGCATTCATCATCACTGTCATCTCGTCGAATCCTGCACGAGCGGCAACCGGGTCTTCCAGCGCTAGTACTGGAAGAAACTCGAGCATGGGCACAAGCTCTGGATCTATGTCATAGGTCATGTAGGTAATCTCCTTGTGTATATTTTGACTTGGCGCGGCAGGTAGACAATGTCGCCACGGGCCACAATAATTGCCGCTAACGGCGCGATGATCGGATTTAACAGCATTTCCTGTCCGAATGGAATGTGTACCTTTGCGTGAGGGCACTGGATACTTGCTGGTACAAATATAGGCGCGACATAGAAATAAAAGAAGATAAAAATTGATAGTTCCCTGATGTTTGATCCCGCGAGGTTGGCGAGATGACGGGCCAATTGGAGGAGGCCGAACTAGTCCTGTGGTGTATCAACCTGGTGTTGCACTCCTGAGTCAATTACAGAGCAAAATCAGAGCGGCAGTTGCAGATTAGCCCTGCATTTAGCCTAACAGCGCACGCCCTGGAATAGATTGCAGCAGCTGGCGCGTGTACTCCTGCTGAGGGTTTTCAAATAGGTCCTGGCCGCTGCCTTGTTCCACAATCTCCCCCTTGTACAGAACGAGAATTCTGTCGGCGATGTGCCTTACTACCGCCAGGTCGTGAGAGACAAACAACATCGTCAACCCATATTCCTTTGATAGATCCAGCATTAAATCGAGTATTTGTGCCTGTATGGTCACATCTAAAGCCGATACTGGCTCGTCTGCCACAATAAATTCAGGCCGGGTCGCCAAAGCTCTGCCAATGGCGATGCGCTGCCTTTGACCGCCGGAAAATTCATGGGGATATTTTCGAACGAAATGACGGGCAAGGCCAACATTGTCCATCAGCTTGAGTACTGCACCTTCAATACTCTGTCGGGTTTCTATCCCGTGCAGCAGCAGTGGTTCGGCCAGTGTGTCAAAAACGGACATACGGGGATTCAGTGAGGCATAGGGGTCCTGGAAAATCATCTGCATGCGTCGGCGCATGTTTTTTAAGGCTTTGCCGCGTAGCTTAGTGACATCAACGCCGTCAAATTCCACGGTTCCTGACGTGACGGGTACCAACCGCAGTAGTGAGCGTCCAATGGTCGACTTACCACTGCCGGACTCACCGACCAAACCCAAAATTTCACCTCTTTTCAGCGTGAAACTTACGTCTTCAACCGCTTTGACAGGTTCCCGTTTTTTGCCCTGATCGAACCAGGTTCGCAGATTTCTAACCGTTATCAGCGACTCTCTTTCACCTTCGTACACTGCTTTAGTGCCGGCGGGGATTGCTGCCAGCAATTTACGCGTATAGGGGTGGCTCGCATTTTCAAAAATATCCGCTGAGCCGCCGCGCTCAACCACCGTGCCACTTTGCATAACAATGATCTGGTCGGCTATATCAGCGACCACCGCTAAATCGTGGCTGATAAAAATTACGCCGATGTTGCGTTTCTTCTGCAGGTCTGCCATCAGCTGCAGAATTTGTGCCTGTATAGTGACATCCAACGCGGTGGTGGGTTCGTCTGCGATGAGAAGTTTGGGCTCATTAATGAGTGCCATTGCGATCATAACGCGCTGGCGCATGCCACCGGAGAACTCGTGGGGATAACAGTCGATGGTAGATTGGGGGTCGCGAATGCCAACCTCTTCCAGTAATTCAATAGCGCGATCTCTGGCTTGTTGCTTGGAGACTTTTTTGTGAAACAGCAGGGGTTCCATCAACTGCGTGCCAATTTTCATGTAGGGGTTAAGGCAAGTCATGGGGTCCTGAAATATCATGGCAATATCTCGGCCGCGGATTTTACGCAGTTCCCGCTCGGACAGTTTGAGCAAATCAACACCTTCGAAAAATGCCTCGCCGCCTGCGATTTGACCCGGAGGTTGGGGTATCAGCCCCAGCAAACTATAACAGGCGACTGACTTACCCGAGCCCGACTCTCCAATAATCGCGGTGATCTGCCCTGACTCCACGCCGAAACTGACGTCGTTTACTGCGTTGTTTATGCCGTTGCGCGTGACAAAATTGATCTTCAGATTTTTGACATCAAGTAATGGCATGCCGGTTAGTCCTTTGAGCCGCGCACGTCGAGTGCATCGCGTAAACCATCGCCCAGGAAATTAAGAGCGAATAGCGTTAGTGTCAGAGCGGCGCCGGGGAAAATCAGTAGCCATGGGAATTCCTCCATGGTTTCTGCACCGTATGAAATTAGCAGCCCCCAGGAGGTTTGGGGAGGTTGAATGCCGAGGCCCAAAAAACTCAAAAAGGCTTCTAGTAACATGACGCTTGGAATGGTCAGTGTGGTGTAGACAATAACCGGGCCCAAGGCGTTGGGTATGAGGTGTTTTCGGATAATGGCAGCCGGCGAAAGCCCCAGAGAAATTGCCGCTTCGACAAATTCCTGCTGCCTTAGTGACTGCACCTGCCCGCGCATAATTCTCGCCATGGTAAGCCACTCAACTGCGCCAATAGCCAAGAACAGCAGCAGGAGGTTTCTTCCGAAAACTACCATCAATAACACGATAAAAATCATGAACGGTAGTGCATAGAGAATGTCTACCAGGCGCATCATTACGGCGTCGACCCGACCGCCAGCGTATCCTGCGATAGCTCCCCAGGTGACACCAATCAACAGGGCAACGGCTGTGGCGACAAACCCCACTGCCAGCGAAATTCTCCCGCCGTACATAATCATCGTTAAGAGGTCCCTACCGAAAATATCGGTACCTAGCCAGTGCTCGGCTGACGGCGGTGACGCCCCCAATTTCAGGTTCTGTGTTTCGTAGCTATAAGGTGCAATCCAGGGAGTTAGTAGTGCAATAACAACGAACAATATCAGTACCACAAGGCCGAAGACGGCGAGCTTGTTTTTGCGCAGGCGAATCCAGGCATCCTTCCAAAGAGAGGTTCCCTTTTCGGCGGCTTCGACTTCACTAATCGTCTGGGTACTCATTTAGCGATTTCCATATTGGGCGCGCAACCGCGGATTCATCCACGCGGCCAATATGTCCGATAAAAGATTAAACATTACGATCAGAGTAGAAAGGAAAACGGTAGTACCAAGAATCATGGTGTAGTCGCGATTAAACGCTGCCTGAACATAAAAGCGCCCGAGGCCTGGGATTTGGAAAATGGTTTCGACTACAAAAGAGCCCGAGAGCAGGCCCGCGAAAGCAGGGCCAAGAAAAGCCACCACCGGTATTAGTCCGCCGCGCAAAGCGTGTCGCGTGACGACTTGCCATTGGGGTAGACCCTTGGCTTTGGCTGTGCGAATGTAATCCTGAGACATCACCTCTAGCATCCCGGCTCTGCCCAAACGCGCTATGTAGGCTGCGTAAGCTGCGCCGAGCGTCAGGCTCGGTAGTATTTTGTCGCCGGGTATGTCGCCCCAGCCTGATACCGGTAGCCATTCCAAGTGAATTCCGAAGACGAGTACCAGCAGGGGGCCTAGCAAAAACGTGGGCATACAAATTCCAATCATCGCGATAGACATGGGGATGTAGTCTTGTGCCGTATTGGGTTTTAGTGAAGCGATAATGCCTGCTAGCCCGCCAATACAAATGGCGACCAGCAAAGCGTATAGACCCAGCTCCGCAGTCGCGGGCAAACCGGCCTCTATCAGTTCGTTAACACTGCGACCGGGATACTTAAAAGACGGGCCCAAGTCGCCGCGGGCAACATCACTTAAGTAAGCGGTGTATTGCGAAAATAAAGGCAGGTCTAGCCGGTACTGCGCCTCTAATGCCGCTTTAACCTCAGGCATCACAGCCTTCTCACTGTCGAAGGGGCCACCAGGTGCTGCCCGCACGAGAAAGAAGGTTACGGTAATTACGACCAAAATGACGGGTATAGCCTGCAGCAAACGTAGGGCGATAAATTTAAACATTACTGGCTGACCGCAAGAGTTGCATCGGGATCGAGCCATACGTATTTTAAGTTGAGTGAATCCATTAGGTTTGACGGCATCCCTTTCACACTTGGGTGTATCAAGTGTTTGCTGGTGTAGGTGTATATCGGAATGATAGGCATCTGCTCCATGAGCATGGTCTCTGCCGCGTGGAAAATCGCAAAGCGCTCTTCCCGCGATTTTGCCTTGGGTGCCAATTGCAAAATCATCTCGTCATAGCGTGGATCAGAGAACCCCGTGTTGTTGTTACCCCCGTCGGTGGTATAGAGCTCGAGGAAATTATTGGGGTCAACATAGTCGCCAATCCAACCTCGGCGGGAGATCTGAAAATCCATTTGAGTGACTGAATCCAGATACACTTTCCACTCTTCATTGGCGATAGTGACGTCGATATTCAGAGCGTCCTTCCACATTTGTTGCAGTGCTACTGCAACTTTCCGATGGTTTTCCGATGTATTGTATTTTATTTCTATGCCGGGCCATCCTTCACCATTGGGGTAACCCGCTTCTGCTAGTAATTCTCTGGCTGCCTTTACATCGTGGCCGAACAACTTTGGCGGCTGATATCCCAAGGTGCCGGGGGGTGTGATGGAATAGGCGGGAAAGAAGGCTTTTTTCAAAACCGTAGAGGTTAGAGTTTCGCGGTCTACAGCCATGGAAAGCGCGCGTCTGACTCGGGGGTCATCCACAGGTGCGCGATTGGTATTGAGTAAATAAAAGTAGGTGCCCAGATAAGGTGCCTGTACAAAGGGACTGTTCTCCATGGCCCTGTAAACGTCCACCTTTCCCAGCGGGATTTCGTTGGTGTAATGCAGTTGTCCGACACGGAACATTCGCTCTTCGCTGACCAAATTTTCAGTGGGATAAAACACCACCCCATTGAGCTTTACTTTGTCGGCGTCCCAGTAAGTTTTACTTTTCTCAACCGTGATGCGCCGGTTGAGCTTCCATTCTTTGAGATTAAATGGTCCATTGCTGACGATATTCTCAGCGCGGGTCCACTTGGTAAAACGATCTGTCGCCTCGCCAAACTTTTCCAGGGTTTCCCGGTGCAAGGCAAAAGTGCTGTAGTGGTCCATCAGCTGAAGAAAGTAGGGGGTTGGCTCTGTTAGCGTTACTTCCAGGGTTCTATCATCGATAGCCCTAATGCCAAGTTCGTCCGGATTGCTCAGTTCACCTTTTGCGTAGGCCTCCGCATTTTTCACGGGAAAGAGCATGTAGGCGTACAAGTTTCCCATCTTGGGGTTGAGTGCGCGGCGCCAGGACCACACATAGTCTTGAGCGGTCATCGTCTCGCCGTTGGACCACCGGGCGTTGTCGCGCAGATGGAAAGTAATAACGCGGCCGTCTTCACTGAACTCCCAGCGCTCTGCAACGCCAGGTTCAGGTTCGAGGGTATAGGGGTTTTTGACCGCAAGGCCTTCAAACATGGCTCTTATGAGGCGGTTTTCCGGGACACCGGTAACAACATGAGGGTCCAGCCCCTGGGGTTCAGTGCCGTTACCATAGTGCAGTATGCCGTCGCGGTTGCCCTGAACGACATTGGATTCTTGAGCTGAGCAGGCAATAAGTACAGCGACGCTAAGTGTGAGAACAATAACTTTTGCTAACGAGGTGCGCATGACGTGGTGTGGGTGCTGCCTGATCTTATTGAACACTGCCCACTGTAGCTCAGCTGGCAGGGTTTGTCAGAACTCAATCCCAGCCCCTAGGGTTTTTCTCCATGTCTTTGACTTTATCTTCGAAGGCCTCTCGCAAACGCTTTAGCTCGCTAGGGTGGCGAGTAGAGGTGTCGTAGGATTCCCTGGGATCGTTGGCCAGGTCGAACAACCACTCCTTTTGCGGAACCGACGCGCCAATGGGCATTTGGTCGGTAGAGTAAAAGACTCCGGCCGCACCGCGATATTTAAAGCGCTGGCTTCTGGCCGCAAACAGTACCGCACCATCGTAGTAATAGATGAATTCATGAGGTGAGGGCGCACTGGAGGTTAATACATCGAGAATGCTGCGACCATCGAGTTGTCGGTCCGTTGGCGCAGGCAGCTGAAGTAGATCCAGAACAGTCGGGACTAGATCTGTTCCCATCGCCATTGCCGGCTCAATCCGACCTGGAGTGATGGCGGCTGGCCAGTGAGCAATAAAGGGTACTCGCATACCACCTTCAAAAGTATTCCCCTTGCGGCCTCGTTGATCGCCCGCATTGCCTAGATACCATGGGCCATTATCCGAACTGATGATAATGAGAGTGTTTTCCAACTTGCCATATTTTTTAAGGCTCGCCACGATCTGGCCTATGCCATCATCAATTTCCTCAATCACATCACCAAATAGTCCAGCATCTGAGCTACCTGCTCGCTCAGTTCGGGTCGAGAGTGGATCGTGGGGGAAATTGTGCGCGAAGTAGAGAAAAAAGGGCTGCTCGCCCTGAGCTTCGATGAACGCGGTAGCTTCCCGAGCGTAGAGCTCGTTCATTCTTGTTTGGTCCACGGGTGCTTCCACCTCTATCTCGGTATTTCGGTAGAAGGCGAAGGGCTCCATGTCGTTGCTGTACAGGGCGCCATAATAGCGGTCAAAGCCCATATCATTGGGCAGCGAAGGGCTGCGATCTCCCATGTGCCATTTACCGATCATTCCGGTTGAATAACCGCTGGCTTTGAGAATATTGGCCAGAGTAATTTCCTCCGCGGGCAGCCGGTTATTTGTTTTGGGACTGAGTAGTTTGTCGAAGATGAGTGACTTGGTGCTGCCGGAGGGAAATACAACATTGGGTAGGCCGGCCCTGGCTGGAAGTCTTCCGGTAAGAAATCCGGCGCGAGAGGGTGTGCATACCGGTGCGGGTGAGTGGAAATCACTTAGCGTGACCCCGTTGGCAGCCAGCTGATTGATATGAGGTGTTTTTATCAGGCCCTGGGCACCAATGCCGATATCGCCGTAGCCCAGATCATCGTATAAAACGAATATGATGTTGGGACGCGGTGCCGAGTTCAAACTAAAACTCGTGAGGCTTTTGAGATATTCTTCTTTGTTCGCAAGGCGCTCTATGTTGTCGTTTTGATCTGCACCAGATATTCGCAGTGCGGCGACAATAGCCAGGATGATTGCAAGGAAAAGTAGTGTTCCTGCCAGTCCCAGAACACGACGCCACAAAAATGAGAGTAACCACATAGACAAATCTCTGTTAGCTTTTTAAGCTTAATTCATTAAGTTATAGGCGCAATGGTTACACATTGTAAGAACAACGTCATCTAAGCGTGTTCCTTGCTGAGCTGCCGGGAGATGGGGGCTAATTAAGGTAACTATGCTCTGCATCTGACCGGTGGTATCGTAAGTGATAGTGCTTTTACAACTCCGTGTTGGTATTTTTCTAAAGGTGTTTCCATGAGCGATAAAAAAACAAATCAACCATTGAGTGGCAATGAGATGCCTCGATTTGCGGGTCATGCGACGATGTTCCGCTTACCCGCTCAAGCAACAGCGAAGGATTTGGATATTGCTTTGATCGGTGTGCCTTTGGATATTGGCACGAGCAATCGAGGGGGTAGCCGCTTCGGACCCAGAGAGATTCGCTGCGAGTCAGTTATGGTACGCCCCTACGGGATGTTCACCCAGGCTGCTCCCTTTGACTCTTTTCAAATTGCCGATATTGGAGATGTGCCACTCAATACGTTTAACTTGCTCAAATCCATCGATATTATCGAAGCGTACTTTGACGAGGTATTGAGCTGTGGAGCCAAAACAGTCTCGATGGGCGGTGATCACACCATAGCGCTGCCGATTTTACGCTCGGTGGCGAAAACGCACGGACCGGTTGCACTGGTCCATGTGGACGCGCACTCGGATACTAATGATTCAATGTTTGGCGAGACCATCACCCACGGCACAATTTTTCGGCGCGCGATTGAAGAGAATCTGGTTGACCCAAAGAAAATGTTTCAGATAGGGCTGCGCACAACCGGCTACTCAGCTGATGATTTCAATTGGGCGCGCGATCGGGGCGCTCGAGTTGTTCATGCTGAGGAGTGTTGGCATCAGTCGCTCGCGCCGCTGATGACGGAGATTCGTGAGCTGATTGGCCCCGATACACCCGTCTATCTCAGTTTTGATATCGATGGGCTTGATCCATCGGTTGCCCCCGGCACAGGAACACCTGAGCCAGGCGGGCTGACGAGTATTCAGGGTATAGAAATTATTCGCGGTTGCTGGGGGCTCAATCTAATAGGCGCTGATCTGGTTGAAGTTTCACCGGCCTACGATACTTCGGGAAACACTTCACTGCTGGCTGCCAATTTAATGTTTGAAATGTTGTGTTCATTCCCAGGGTGCAAGCGGGGTGCCTAGAGGTTCCCAAGCCAGTTTCAGGGGTTATATGCTGCACCGTTTATAGGGTCGATACTGCGGTTTCCAGAAGTTCCTTTCTATATTTTCCCGCAACTGAGTATCTGTGATAGCCAATACGCCCAAGCCCTGTCCGGGGAAAACGTAGCTGTTATTGCATTGAGGCACTGGATATTGCTTGCCATTGTATGTGACCGGATCAACGGGGCTCCCAGTCGCGATAACCGCCTCACCGTTGGTCCATTTAATAAGATCCTCCGGAGTAGCCTCTAGATGGCGTGAAGGACTGCTTAGGGGGAGATGATGGGCTTTCGACAGTTTTCGAGAAGTTTCTTCACCACTTCTTCTGTGAATAAATTCGCCTGCCCCGATACACCGATAAGGACATGTGGCTTCGCGTTGCCGATAACTTCCAACAGCGAGCCCAGTGTGACAGCAGCACTGCCTTGAATGTCGTCATTGAAGCAGCACGCTTTGTTCTTGTATCTTTCCAGCAGGGGCATGGCGTTTCCCTGAGCGAAATCTTTGAACGGGATCATGACTCCTGGCCACCTGTGGTGTGCGGCATTCATGAAGGCGTCGAGGAAGTCTCTGTAGGTGTTCTCGTCTATGCGCTTTTCTCGCAGACCCATATACATCGGGTCGTTTAGCAAGATTTTATTGTTGGTGTCAACATCAAGGACAATTGGCAGCGTATAGGCGGGGCTAATGCCGCCACACACGGTGTAAAGAGATAGCTTGCCGACGGAAATTCCCATGCCGCCAATCCCCTGATCACCCAGTCCCAATACGCGCTCACCGTCGGTGACGACGATGACCTTCACGTTACTCTTGGTTGCGTTTTGGAATAGCATCTCCAGATTTTCCCGCTCTGTGTAGGGTACGAATAGACCACGCGCGCTGCGGTAGATATCTGAAAACTTTTCGCAGGCATCGCCTACAGTGGGTGTGTAGACGATGGGCATCATTTCTTCGAGGTGGGTCTGAAGCAACTTGTAAAAAACAGTCTCGTTCTTATCCTGTATATTCCTCAAATAAATATGTTTGTTCAATGCTTCCTGGAAAGAGCTGTACTGTTTGTAGGCTCGACCCACCTGCTCGTTAATAGTTTCATAGGGAGCGGGAACCGGGCCGGTAAGATTAAACTCTATGCGCTCGCTGACTGTAAAAGTGCTGTTGGCACCAGGGAAGTCCTTGCTCTGTATGGGAACACTGTAGCGCAAGGGAGTGTCGTTTGCGCTAGTTGTTGGGGCCAAGATCAAGTCTTTAGGGCCAATACGTTGCACGCTAGGTGACAGCAGAGGGAAAAACAGCGCCTTTTTTTGCCAGAAATATTGTGTGTCGGCTTCCTTTGCCCGGGCGGGCGCGAACCGTGCGTGCACTTACGTGAAACTTTGCTTTCTTTAACCTGGCGAGAAAAAGTGGGTCCGGTCCGGCGGACCAAATCGCCAGCATGCCATGTGGAGTGAGTGCTCGATAAATTTTCTCAAGGCCGACGGAGGAGTAAAGCTGATCGTTGTCGGTGTGGGTTAAACCCTCGGGTCCGTTGTCTACGTCCAGCAATATGGCATCGTAAAAAGAGTTTTTCTGAGTGATCAAATCACTGACATCACCCGTATGGACCTGTGTGCGAAGATCTTCCAGTGGGCGTTTCGCGCAATCACCCAGCGGTCCTCGGTTCCACTCCACCACCTCGGGTATCAGCTCCGCGATAGTGACAGTTGCCGATGTATCAACGCATTTCAGAGCCGCGGCCAGAGTAAAACCCATACCAAGGCCTCCTACCAGAACCTCTGCATGTTCTGTACCGCCCAGCTGCGCGCAACCTAGTTCAGCCAGGGCTTCTTCCGAACCGTGAACACGGCTGTTCATTAGCTCACCGCGGACCCCGGATAGACGAATGGAGAACTCTTGATCGCGTTGTGAAAGCTTTAACTCTCCCCCGTCATTGGGAATTTGAGCAACGCCGAGTATGGCCCATTTATTCACGTAGATTTTCTCAGCATTGTCTTCTCTTCTAAGGCGCTTTTAACGAATAGTGTTGGTGAAATGCCGCGTTAGCTCAGCGCTTGGATGGCCAGTGCCGCCACGAGGCCGAAACCAAAGATGTAGGTTCCCAGAGCGCCGACAAAACGCATGGCGTTAGGCTCCGCCATCGACTTCGGAATGATAAGACCCGCTACTAACAAGTATCGACAAGCGGTTACTAGCACCATTAGCCACATTACCCAGACGGGTTGAGGCGATTGGCTCAAGATATAGATCAACAGCGCCAAAATGGGCACATACTCGACCGTATTGCCGTGGGCGCGTATTCGCTTGAAGACAACATCTTCAGGGTCAGTTGAATTTCCGATCAATACTTCTTGCTTGCTTCTGGCTAAGGATACGGAGAATCCGAGTGCGATACAGAGAAAGCTAAGTAGTGCTATGCAGATTAGAGGAACAGGCATTATTTTCTCCAGGGAGTTTTTATTGGATGAAAAGTGTACCGATAATAAATTTGAGAAGCCAATTTGGAACGTTGGCGATTATTTTGATGCTTATGCAGGACCTGGAATCGCTCCTGTTCCTTCTTGTTGTCCGTGCAGAGTGTTTGACGCATTTAATACAAGTTGTGGCGATAGTCATCTTCGAGAGCACTCGCAATAAACGCTTCGTCAACGTCCATAGCTTTGCCTATGTGTTTGTGAACGTTACTTGAAGCGTCTGTCGGCCAGGTGTCGGCTTGCCAAATTTTTGAGCGTACGAAGGCTTTTCCGCAATGGAAAAAACACTCTTTTACGGTAACGATCGTGCACAGTATAGCGGGCTTGCCGTTGACGGAGACCGATTGCAGCAGTTCCGGGTCTTTTGATATCACCGCCTCGCCATTGATCCGCAAGGTTTCTTTAAGCCCGGGCACAATGAAAATAACACCCACCTTTGGGTTTTCGATCATATTTCGAAAACCGAAAGCTAGATGATTCCCGGGCCGCTCCGGAATCAGTATTGTGGATTCATTTAAGACCTTGACGAACCCAGGAGCATCTCCTTTTGGAGACACATCAAGGTCGTTTTTCAGATTCGATGTTGCAACACAGACAAGAGGAGATTTTTCGATAAACGCCCTACATATCCCATCTATGCCTTCCACCACTTTCTTCTCGAGAATCGGAGCGGGTTCGACGATAACCTGCCGCAGCTTCTCTAAACTGTCTATTGTGTGATCCATCGCCAAGCCCAATCTCTACCGCCTAAGGTCTTGCATGATAACCCTGCATTGGATATTCGTATAATATACCCGCCACGTTTGTCGAGGCGCTGCGATTCACTAGCGTGCGCCGGGCAAAACCGGATTATTTTACAAGGTAGATGTAATGACTGAGAAAACCTGGGATACGCTGATTAGCGGTGCTTTAGTCTTTGATGGAACAGGGGGTGCCCCTGCGCTGCTGGATATCGCGCTAAAAGCGGGGCGAATCGTCGCCAAGGGCTCTGAATTGCCCGCTTCCCAGGCCGGCGAAGTCATTAACGCCCAGGGACAATGGCTTATGCCGGGTCTGCTGGATATTCACACCCATTTGGATCTCGAGGTTGATCTCGATCCAAGGCTTCCAGAGGTTGTTCGCCATGGCACCACTACAGTTCTTGTGGGCAATTGCAGTTTGGGGACCTGTTTTGGTAAGCAGCAAGAGGGCGAGCAAAACCCGATTGTGGATTGCTTTACACGGGTAGAGAACATCCCCAAAGCGGTATTGGAAAAATGTGTTGAGGCGGTGACCTGGGACAATACCGCAGACTATATGGATCACTTTGATGACATTGCTCTGGGCCCTAATGTGGCGGCTTTTGTTCCCCATTCGATGTTGCGTATTGAAGTGATGGGCCTGCAGGAAAGTATCAGTCGTGAGCCTACGCCGGCTGAGCTTGAAAAAATGGCAGATTTATTGGGCGAAGCGCTCGACCAGGGCTACATGGGCATGAGTACCGATGGCCTGCCGTTCCATTACCTGGCCAATGGGCCCAACACCGACAAGCGGATTCCCACTCAGTTTGCTCCGCGCAGCGAGATGAAGCGCCTTTTACAGGTAGTTCGAGACCGCAATCGCGTATGGCAAACCACCCCTATTATTGAAAATCGTCTGAAGGCGTTTACGTACTTTGCGTTTACCAGCGGGCGCCTGTTTGGTAAAACGTTGAAAACGTCTGCACTTAGCGCAATGGAATTCGTGTTGATGCCCAAGGCCAGCAATGTGTTTCTGGGCTTTGCTAAATTAATGAACAGCCGCCTCTTTAAGGGCAATATGCACTTTCAGGCACTGGGGACCAATTTCCGCATCTGGTCAGATGGTATCGTTAGCCCGCTCTATGAGGAGCTGGAATCCGCCTGCAAACTCATAGCCAAAGAATATGCAGATGTTGAAGGCCGGCTGGCACTGCTGAATGATCCTGAGTTTATCGAAGAGTTTCGTTCAGATTGGGCCCGCGGACGCCAGGGACGGAATCTGGCTCATTTAAAAGCCAAATTAGGAATGCCCGACAGCCTTGTTGTGAGGGAATTCAGCATGATGGTATTCGACGGAGCGCCGATTGATGAGTGGGAAGGCGAAACTTTTCAGCGGGTTTTCGATCGTCTTGAACGCTATCAAAGTGGGATGACGTCGGTTGCGCGCAGTGATCAAGAAGTATCGGCTTTTGATAAATTTCCCAGTCCGATTGTGGACGATGCTAATTTCATGCTTCATATGCTGCGCGAATACGACAAGAGTTTCCGTTTCTGGGTCGACATCGGAAACGTGGGCAATAAAGCGACTTTGGGCTTCCTGTTGCATGAAAACACACTGCCTGGCTTCAATGACTCCGGTGCTCACATTACCAACATGGCGTTTTTTGACGCCAATTTGATGTCACTGAAACTGGCCCAGCGCGAGTCGCTGGAAACCGTCAGCACGATGGTGAAGCGGCTCACCAGTGAGCCTGCTCATTTCTTTGGTTTGGACGTTGGTACTCTTGAAATTGGAGCCCAGGCCGATATTACAATTATTGATCCTGAGGCTCTCGCGCCCTACGAGAGCGACCCAAATCGACGGTTGGTGTACCGAGATCTGTTTGAGCACAATCAACTGGTCAACCGCTCTGACGGCGTGGTTTCCCGAGTCTTGATCAAGGGCGAAACGGTGTGGTGCGACAACGATTTCACTCAGGTTTTAGGTACCAAGACATTGGGTAGGGCGCTGCGGGCTGCTTAGGCTGTGGGTCAATAGGGTAGCGCCCGCGTTGTTCGGGCGCATTACGCTTTGTAAATTGCCCTGGGGCGGATTAACCGGCTGTCCTTTGAAAATTCCATAAAATGTGCAATGTAGCCGTAAACTCTGGCCATGGCGAACATGGCGGTAAAGTAGTGGCTGGGAATTCCCAGGCTATGAAACACCGCTCCTTTATAGAACTCAACGTTTGCCCAAATTTCTTTTCCCTGATCTGCGAATTCTTTTTGGCAAGCTTTTTCCACGGCAATTAATGTCGCCAGTAGCGCCTTACTTTCGTCATCCTGGCACAGTTCGACTGCCATCGGTTTCAGTATCAACGCTCTTGGGTCTACGGTGCGATACTCTCTGTGGCCCATGCCCATGATTTTTACCTTGTTCGCCAAGGACTGTTTTACGAAGGCCTCGGCTTTATCCGCACCACCAATGCTCATTGCCATCTCAAGAGCCGCTTGATCCGCACCGCCGTGGAGTTTGCCAAAGAGTGTACCGATGGATGCTGAGATTGAGGATTGTATGGGCGCCAATGTACTGGCACAGACACGGCCGGCAAAAGTTCCTGCGTTGAAACTGTGTTCCATTTGAAGAATTTGGGCGGTGTCGAGCATCCGAACTTGATCCTTCGAAGCCGGAGCACCGTGAAATAAGTGTAAAAAGTTTTCGTGGAAACTCATCTCTGAATTGGACCGAATCAATTCCTGGCCAGAAGCCAGGCGGTGGTGGCCTGCAATCAGAGCCGGAATCTTTGCAGCCAGTACTAAACCGTGTTTTGCAGCTTCAGTGATAAAGCCGACGTTGTCATCGCTGGTAGGGCAGATAAGGGGCACTATGCCCTGTAACATCAGCATCGGGTGCAACTCTCTGGGAATTTGCTTCAATAAGGCGATTTCAGAATCGCTTAGCTGACTGTGTCGAGACATGAACTGATTGAGTTGCTGCGCTTGGCGCTCGTCGGGCCACTCACCAAACAGAACCAGCCATATAAGTTGTTCGAAGGGCTTGTTTGCCAGAACCTTAATATCAATCCCGCGGTAGCTGAGAAGTCCAATGTCACCCTGCACGTCTGAGATCGCAGTTTCTCCTACTACTATCCCTGCCAAATCGCTCGAATAGGTTTGCTGTTTTTTGCTCATAATCGGCTCTTCTTTTGTGATTTTTTACCAGTATACTGAGGTCATCGTGATTAGTAGAATTAATCCTACTTATCTATATATAAGGAATGGTGATATTGAGACTGGAGAACAGCGAGTTGCGAGCCTTTCGCGCCGTGGTGGAAGAAAGCGGATTCAAGCGCGCAGCTGAAGCATTGCATATCAGTCAGTCTGCGGTAAGCCAGGCGGTCGCTAGTCTCGAGGCCAAACTTGACAGCATGCTAATTACGCGCGGCAAGGAATTGAAGTTAACCGATACGGGCAAGCGTTTGTTTCATCACGCGGTGGAAGTATTGCGCGAAGAACAACAAACTATAGAAGATATTGCTCAATTGAAGCAGGGTAAAACTGAGACGTTGAATATCGCGATGAGCGCATCAATTAATCGGTTTTATGGCCCGGAGCTTATCAGTGCTTACTATCAGGAAAACTCTCGTTGCTGTATGAAGATCGAGGAGTTACCCAGTAGAAACATTATCTATGCTGTTCTTTCGGGTTCTGTGGAGCTCGGTATGGGACCCTTTCAGAAACACATGCCCGCTTTTGAAACGGTGGCTTTGTATGAGGATTCGCGGCATCTGGTCGTCAGTGCCCAGCACCCGGATTTTGCTAAAATTATCAAGGGCGACGCCAGGGCACTGCAGCACACCCCATTGATCGCCTCCGCCCTGGACAATCCGGATATGCGGCCGGCCATACTTAGATTACGTGACCAGTTCAGTACCGTGTGGGAAGTGAGCAGTTTGTCCCTGCGAATTCACATGGTGGAACAGGGGATGGGGGTGACTTTTATTGATCGGAAATTACTAGTGGAGCATCCTCATTGCCGCGAATTCAAGATCATGGATGACGTCTCCTTCGGCAGAATCGACAGGCAGGTGGGCTTGTACTATCGCGCCGGGAAAAATCTCAGTGACAGCGCCAACAATTTCGTTTCTCTATGCCAGCGCTATTGGAAACTGTAAAGTGGCATAGATTCACAAGAGGTCTTCTATCACCATGGCGATAAAGCTGCGCCAGAGTAATCTGGATAAACTGCAAGAGCAGACATTTGATGTATTAATTTTGGGCGGGGGCATTAATGGTGCCGTTGCAGCGGCTTCCCTGGCGGGGCGAGGTGTCCGTGTTGCGCTCATTGATAAGGGGGATTTTGCCTCCGGGGTCAGTTCAAACTCCTCCAATTTGGCCTGGGGCGGAATCAAGTATCTCGAAAGCCATGAATACCTATTGGTCAATAAACTGTGTAAATCCCGCAACCATTTGATGCGCAGCTATCCGTCGACCGTCAAGGAAGTGCGTTTTTTTACCACCATTCAACGAGGCTTTAGATATTGGCCATCCTTTGTTTTTCTGGGGACGATCGTTTACTGGATTATGGGCCGTTTTATGACCAAAGCACCGCGCTATGTAAGCGCTCGTGGATTGGAGAAAGCTGAGCCTATTGTGAACACCAGCGATGCAGCGGGTGGGTTCGAGTATTCCGACTGTTATCTGTATGACAATGATGCTCGCTTTGTTTTCAATTTCATTCGCAAAAGTTTGAATTATGGCTGTATAGCCGTTAACTATGTCGAATCTACCGATGCGGTGCGAGATGGGAGTACCTGGATTACCAGCGCGCGTGACAATATCAGCGGCGATAACCTAAGCATACGATCTACGGCTGTAATCAACGCCTGCGGTCCTTACGTCGATATCCAAAATGAGATTCGTGGAGAGGAGACGCAATACCGCCATCTATTCTCCAAAGGAGTGCACCTGATTGTTGATCAAATCACCGACAACAAAAGGGTTCTGACATTTTTTGCCAGTGACGGCAGGCTATTTTTTCTTATTCCTATGGGGCCTAAAACCTGTATTGGCACAACAGATACTCAGGTGGATTCACCTGAGGTCGCGGTGACAGATGAGGATCGAGACTTCATTCTGGCCAATGCCAATGCACTGCTGGACCTTAAGCGTCCGTTGGAGCGCGCAGATATTATCGCCGAGCGGATCGGCGTCAGGCCTCTGGCGATTAAAGGTGAGGGTGGCAAGGCCGATTGGGTGCAACTTTCTCGCAAGCATGTGATCGAAGTTGATGAAGCCAATTTTCACATGAGTATTTTTGGCGGGAAACTAACCGATTGTCTGAATGTGGGTGATGAGGTTGCCGAACTGATCGAGAAATTGGGAATTGCGGTGCCACAGCCGAATAACCGCTGGTATGGCGAGCCCGGTGAAACCATGCGTCGGGAGTTTATGCTGCAGGCCCAGCTTATGGATTTAGATTCTCTCACCGACAAAAGTTCCTCGGAACCACTTTCAGAGCGATTTTGGCGGCGCTACGGAGAAAGTGCCCTGGGTTTGCTCGAACGTATACGTGAAGACGAGACTCAGGCTGAGTTATTGATAGAAAATGCAGAATACACCCGCTGCGAAATCGAACTGGCAGCAAGGCGGGAGATGGTCGTCAAATTGGAAGATTTTATGCGGCGACGGTCTAAGATAGAACTCGTGGTACGCGATACAGAAATCGTCAGCGCGCCGGGGCTCAAAGAAGCCTGTGAAATTTTGTTTGGCCCCCTGGCGCAAATGCGCTACCAGGAATATATCGATGCACTATACTCTAAGGGCGCAGATGCCCCACAAACTGCATCCAGTGGCGTAGTGTCTAGGATCTAATCACGCTAGAAAAGGAGTCGGCACTGTTGTCGGTTTAACCTATTTTGGCGATAGTAGAGGTTAACATATGAAGGCAAATGCAGATGAAAAGCTTGGGCCGCGCGGGGCGGCCAAGAGCTTGCCCGTTGTAGCGATACAGGTAGCGTTGGCCTTGCTTGTTGCCATCGTCATGATCTGGTTTTGGTTTGATCAGGAACCTGTAGATCTCGCCGGGGAAGGCTCTGCATCTGCGTCCGATGCGGCTCTTGCTCAGCCTGGGCCGGTGAAACCAGCACCCGATGTACCTCGACAACTGGTACCTGTTGCCGATGTAACGCCGGCGGAATTATCGGGAGATATCAAAGCGGAATCTGCTGTGCCTATTGCGCCCTTAGATGGAGATACGCAGTTGCGAGAAACATTTGCGCAGGCGGGTGCCGATGCTCTGCTGCAGGAGTTTTTGAGCGATCAGCGCCCTTTGGAGATCAGTGCCGCTTTGCTCGACGGTACAAGCTGGGGTGCAATGCTGCGTAAGATTTTGCCTGCCAACCCACCTGAGCAAGCCTTTGGAGTTGATATCGAGGGTGATCAATTGTTTATGAGTGCGTCGAGTTATGTACGCTACGATGTCTATGCGGATTCTATTGAGGCATTGGATACAGACGCTGTTGTTCAAGGTTTTCATCGCCTGCGGCCGCTCTACGAAACAGCCTACGAAGCCTTGGGTCTGGATCCTGCGGATTTCGACAACGCGGTCGTTAGAACTCTCGACCGTGTTTTGTCTGCCCCTGAAATAGAAGGTCCCATTGCGCTTGAGCGCAACTCGGTTTTGTATCAGTTTGCAGATCCCAAACTCGAAAATCTACCCGAATTGCAAAAGCAAATGTTGCGCATGGGGCCGCAGAATGTGCGACGTATTAAGCTTAAAGCCCAGGCTTTGCGAGATGGTCTTTTAGAAAACTAAGTGTTGTGCAGAGAATTATTCGTGATTTGATAAAGCCCATTCTAGTGTTCTGTGATATAGACTAGGGGCAGTTTGATGCCTTTGCAGGCGAAGAGATGTTCGCGATATGAACGAAACGATTTTTTCCGATCGCAGGAAAGAGCTAAAACGCCGTATTGGTATCATGCCTTACGGCTTGCGAGATTGCCGCAGAACCGCGCGGGATCGTCGGCGCCACAAAGCGAATGAAACTGTCAGTAATTGGTGGCTCAGGGTCGATTACGCTAGCAATCCGATCTAGATAAAATAATCTCATCGAATACTAAGCGGACGCTCTCGGTATTGGGTCAAACATCGCGCTGCTGCTAGCCTTTTAGCTATCCTTCCAAAGCGGATCACGCTTTTCGATAAACGACATCACACCTTCAATACAATCTTCACTTTTTGACAGCGCGTTGACTTCCCCAAACTCATGCGCCAGTGCTTGCTTCAGCGGCATGTTGGCTCCCGCGTTGAGGGCGCGACGAATTGCTTGTTGAGGAACGAAGCTTTTGCTGCACATTGGCTGAATGAAGTTGTGAGCCAATTGCACAACGTCCGACCCAGTGGCGCAAGTTCGATTTACCAGTCCAATTGGCAAAGCTTCTTCTGCGCTTATCGGTTCGCCACTGAGCATCATCTCTTGCGCCCTTGCCGCACCGATCAATCTTGGCAGAAGCTGGGTTCCGCCATAGGAGGGCATTAAGCCAATTTTTATTTCGGGCAAACCCAGTTTCGCATCGGCAACCGCCACTCGAAAACTGCAGGCTAAGGCCAGTTCCAGGCCCCCACCGAGGGCCATCCCATTGATTGCAGCGACACTCAGCTTGGGGAAGTTCACCAGTCTTTCAATCAATGCGTGGACATGGTCGATACGTGTCTTAAGGTCGCTCGGTGGCTCTCGCAAATCTGTCCCGGGACAAAAGCCACGACCAGCACCGGTCAGGATAAGTGCCCTGCTGCTATCGCTTTCGATCAGGTCTAGTTCAGCGTCCAATTGATCCAGTAATTCGCTTGTGATCGCGTTCAGAACATTGGGGCGATTCAGGGTTAAGATCGCGCAGTTGCCGAGATTCTCACGTATGACGGTGCCCATCGAGTTTCCTTCTAAAAAACAACTTAACATCAGGTAGAGTGCGCATCCCAGGTCATACGCTTCTGCCCGGGGATACGCTTCGGATATGGACTTTACTAACGCTTTACTACCGCCTTACTAGGGCTTTGATTTGGCAGAGATAGCGGCCATAAATTCGGCGGTATTTGCCTTCTTATCAGCGTCGATAGACTGCGCGATATCAGTAGCTGCCATCATTTCATCCCAGGCTGTGAGGCCGGGCACTTCATCCATTACATTCCAGTTCAATTGCTCAGGGCCAGCCATCATCGGTATTGACAGAGCATAGCGCAGGTAAATATCGGCAAGGGTAAGCTCCTGCCCAAGCAAAAAAGGCGAGAAGGTGGTGAGTGCTTGCAAGCAGCGAGTACCTCGGTCTAACGCCGCCCGAACTTCAGCTTTTATTGAGTCATGGATTGTGGCGTTGCCCAGGACCGCCGGTAACAGCCTTCTCGCCGGCAACTCCAGATACAGTTCCGAAATCTTAATGATCTGACGGACCTGAGCCCGGGCATCCGGATCCTCTGGATACAGTGGTGTGTTGGGATAGGCATCTTCAAGATACTCCACCAATACGCTGCTTTCGGAAAGTTTGGTCCCCTTTTCCGTTGTCATTGCTGGAGCTTTGCCGGTTGGGGTAATGGCCAGCATCTCAGGTGAGTTTGGGTAAACAATGTGTTCCCTAAAAGGGATTTGCTTGTGCATCAGAGCGTGTTTGACGATATTGTGATAATTTGAAAATGGAAAGCCGTGGAGGGTAAGCATATGGAAATCTCTGTTGTTGGATAAGTATTTGCGCAGTGCAGTTTAATAGTTAGTGCTGTCGATGCAAACCGTATGGTCTGTATCTAGTATCGGGGCTTCTTCTCACTTATAGTCAATGTCGTGGTAGCTTCTGAAAAGAGAGGTCTCGTCGATGAGAGCTATGGATTCCGAAATTTCTGTTCGCGACAGCATTTGTCCGCTCGACTGTGCTGATACCTGCAGCCTATCTGTCGAAGTTAAAGACGGGGAAGTCCACAAAATTCGGGGTAGCCACGCCAACCCTTTTACGGCTGGCAAAGTGTGCAGCAAAGTTACTACCGGATTTCCTGCGCAAGTTCACGGTTCCAATCGCCTAACAACACCCCTTCGCCTTTGCGGCCCCAAGGGCAGTGGCCATTACGAAGCGATCAGCTGGGACAGTGCTCTTAAAGAAATACACCAACGCTATCAAGCCATTATTGCGGAACACGGTACTCAAGCTATTGTCCCATTGAGCTACGGTGGACCAATGGGCTTGTTGGCAGGTGGTTCTATGGACAAGCGCTTTTTTAACCGATTAGGTGCGACCCAGGTCGATGCGTCACCGTTGTGCGCAGGAGTTTCTGGAGCTGCCTATGAAAGCGTGTTCGGCGATACGGGTGGCATATCTTACGAAGAGCTTAGCGAGTCAAAACTCATTGTCGTTTGGGGCAATAATATAACCGTTGGGAATCTGCACCTGACCAAGGTGCTGCGCAAGGCTAGAAAGTCAGGCGCCAAGCTTGTGGTGGTCGATCCTAAGCGTATTCGCATTGCCGAAGAGGCCGATCTGCATCTTCCCATACTACCGGGTACAGATGTTGTCTTGGCGTATGCCGTGGCGGCTGAGTTGGAAAGGCGAGGTGCGCTCGATGACGCCTTCATTGCTGAACATGTGCATGGTGCTGAGGTTTACCTTGAGCGAGCCGCCGAGTTCTCTTTGTCTGATGCGGCCTCTATTTGCGGCATCGAAGTGAAAGATATTGAAGCCTTCGTCGCACTGTGGGCCAATATGCGTCCGGCGGCAATTTCAATCGGCGTTGCCCCCGAGCGCAATCGAAACGGAGGAGGCGGTATACGTGCCGCATTTGCCCTTCTAGTACTAACCGGGAATATAGGTATGCGTGGTGCGGGCGTTTGCGATGTATCCGGATTTTTTCCAATTCGAAGAGACGTACTCGAGCAGCGCTCCTTAATCCCCCAAGGCACACCTGAAATTAGTGTGCTGGATATTCCAGACCTTATTTTGAACCCGGGTGATGGCACTCCTATAAAAAGTGTCTTCATCTACAACCATAACCCGGTAGCCGTCCACCCTCGGCAGGTTCGAATGCAGCAGGCATTGCTCAGTGAGGGCTTATATGTGGTGGGTTCCGATATCACTATGACCGATTCCATGGCCTACGCAGATATTATTTTGCCTGCGGCATCTCATTTTGAATACGGTGATTTGTATAAAGCCTATGGTCATAGCTACTTGCAGCGAAGCGAGGCAGTCATTGAACCGGTGGGGGAAGCGCTACCCAATACAGAAATATTTCGTCGCCTGGCACTCAAATTTGGTTTCCAGGAGGAGTGCTTCTCGCACACTGATGAGGAGTTAATGAATATGGCTGTTGAGCAAGAGGTCCCAGCGCTCGGTGGAAAATTGGCTACCGATATTCCCATCGGCGGTGCAGTTGATATGACAGTGGCAAACCGCAATAGTTTATTGCGAGACGCGGTGCCGGATACGCCCAGTGGGAAAATAGAACTGTTTAGCGAAACGCTTGAGCGAGAGTGTGGGGAGGGTTTACCTCGATATCGTTCCCTGGAGAGCGCATGTCGATTTGTCCTGGTTAGCCCAAGCTCGGCCGAGCGAACCAATTCAACTTTTGGTGGAGTAGACGCTCACGATCGGGATATGGTTGTCGAAATGAACCCTGGCGATGCCGCCTCTTTGGGGCTGTCGGATGGCCAACAGGTTCGTATTTTCAATGAACAAGGCAATGTCATCATGCCTGTCGCTGTTTCAGATAAGATCCGCAGTTCTACGCTGTATGTACCCAAGGGTGCGTGGTTAAAAAGCAGTAGAACCGGACAGACGGTTAATGCGCTGATACCCGGGCATAAGGCAGACATCGCAGGCGGTGCTTGTTACAACGATGCCACAGTCAACGTGGAGGCATTCAGCTTTGACAGTGTTTAGGAGAATTGGCAGCTGAGGGTTGGCCAGATGTGGAATAGTAATGCCCTTCCCAGACTGATAGATTTTAAGTTATTAGAAAAATTAAAATTAAAATTAAAATTAAAAATCGATAAATCAAATAGGCTTTCTATGAATTCACTAGCGCGTTCTATAATTATTGGCACATCCCTCGCTGTTCCCACTTTACTGGGCTCTGCGGTTGTGCAGGCGCAAGGCTCCGGACTTGCATTGGAAGAGGTTATCGTTACCGCTCAAAAACGCCAGCAGACTCTGCAGGATGTCCCGATTTCTGTCTCGGCCTTTAGCAATGAAATGCTGCAGACGATGGGTATTGATGAACTCGAAGACTTGGGAGCCCATGTTCCCAATCTGTTCCTCAACGGGTTTAATAATGATCCAACCACCGTGAGACTGTTTATTCGCGGCATCGGCCAGAATGATGTTCAGTTGACCCAAGATCCCTCAGTGGCGTTGTACATAGATGGTATATACGTTGGAACCTCCGTTGGCTCTGGTATGGAAACCGTGGAGCTTGAGCGCATAGAAGTTCTTAGAGGACCGCAGGGCACACTATATGGTCGCAACGCCACCGGTGGGGCTATTAACCTTATTAGTCAGCGTCCCAATCCTGAGGCTCTTGGCTTTAAGCAGAGCTTTACGGTCGGAAATTTTGGCTTGCTGAAATCCCGTACTTCCCTGAACGTGCCAGTGGCAGATAATGCTGCGGTGAAAGTTGCTTTTTTGGCCTCCGACCGTGATGGGTTGACCAAGAATGATGGTCAGGGTGACGATTGGTCAGAGGAGGATCGCAGTGCTTGGCGACTAGATTTTAGTGCCGAGCTCACTGACGAGCTGTCCCTGGACTACGCTTACGATTTCACCAAAAATCAGGACAGCAGCCGTCTCGAATTTATTCACGATGCGGTTAATCCTTTCGGCCTTGCCACTTTCAGCACAGGGCCTTCAAGAGGGCGGCCTGATCGCGCAGTGGCTTTTCGCGGTGTCGAGGCAGGGGATGTCGAAGTTTCTGGGCACAGTCTTACTTTGACGTGGGATGCCTCTGATTCACTCACCATAAAATCGATAACGGGCACTCGCGAGGTCGACTCCTTTTTAGAACACGACGGTACTCCCACTGTAGGTATTTTGGGCGATAACCCGGCGAGTTGGAGTGAGCGAGATACCGAGTTTGAGCAATTCTCGCAGGAAATTCAAATTTTGGGAGAGTTATGGAACGATCAGATTGAGTATGTTGCCGGGATATACTATTACGAAGACGAGGCCACCCAGCAGGTCGATAGCTGGTCGGTATTGGGTGTTCGCGATCCCAATGATTTTACCGAGTCTGAGAATGAATCCTTGGCGCTATTTGGTCAGTTCACTTACACCCCTGAAAGTGCTGAGGATTGGCATCTTACGGTGGGAATGCGTTTCTCCAAAGATAAACGTGAGGCATCCAGAATCAATGAAAATTCAATCACTTTTGCCGCCTTGGGTGGATTCACCCAGAGTAATTGCGATGATCCTTACTTTCAGGGACAAGCCTGTCCAGGCGATCCACTTGGCGCGGTAGTGGGCACTTCCTACGACGAGTCTTTTGAAAACTTTAACCCTTCGGTTACGCTGGCATATGACTGGACACAAGATATTAATGTTTACGGTAAAGTTGTTACTGGCTACAAGTCCGGGGGAACGTCACAGCGCTCAGCCAACCCTAATTCGTTCGGAGAGGGTTTTGACGAAGAAGACGTAATCTCTTATGAGCTGGGATTGAAAGGGCGGTTTTGGGACTCCCGACTGGCACTCAACGTCGCTGTTTTTCATATGGAAATCGATGGCTTCCAGGCCAGCGTACAAACAGGCGGTACCGCCGGCGACCGCGATTTTACCCCAGTGGATGACAACGTCATTGAAGGCTTTGAAGCAGATCTGACAGTGCTGCTGGCGCAGGGTCTCGAACTTCGTCTCGGCTATGGTCATCTGGATTCCGAGATGGGCGTGGACACTATTGAAACGCTGCTTTCCACGGGTCAGGTGCAAGTGACGGAGGTAGTGCAGGAGATCGCCTATGCTCCGAAAAATTCTTATACTGCAGCTCTGGATTATCGAACCAGTGTTGGCTGGGGCGACCTCGCCTTTCATCTTGGATACTCTTATCAGGACGGCGCGGTGACTTCTCTCAATGAATTCGACAATATCCCTTTAGATGATCGTGGGCTGTTTGATGCCGATGTCACCTTGTCGCAAGTAGCACTAGCCGGCGGTAAACTGCGAGTGTCAGTGTGGGGTCGTAATCTAGCGGATGAAGAATACCTTCTTGTTAATACAGGCTCTTTGCGAGAATTGTTTCCCGGTGGTGCTCTCGGACTCAGCCCCTGGTCTACCTGGGGTGATCCGCGAACCTATGGAGCAACGCTGGAGTGGGTCTACTAACACAGCTATGCAGCATTTCGCTGTTTAACGGTATATTCGCTCTTGGTTTCTTTTGATGGTACTACTCCTATGATTCCCGCCTATCTGCATATGGACCCATTTTTATCTTCCTCCGACGCCGACGGTATGTTGAGAATAGCGGAGGCTTTTGGCAGTTTTGGTACCTATGCGAATGAAGCGACCAGTGAGGGTTTGGGCGAAGACTTACCACAGCGCTTTGATGTGGGTCTTAACTACTTCGACAGCGGTATTGATGGTCTAGGGAACGACGATGCCCCGGCGATCGCCGCTAGCCGAACGAACTATTTTCGCGAAACTTATGCCTACGGAAACGTTATTGAAGCGCCGGGTATTCAGGCTTTTATGGAACACTCGGCTCTGAGAGCGACGGCTCGCCAGATCTCTAACCGCGATAATATTGTTCCAGCCATTGTCTACGCCAACCTGCTGATTCCCGGGCAGGAGCTGGCTATTCATACGGATGTTCCTGAATTTCGCGGCGCCAATCGCAAGTTAACTCCGCAGTGGTTATTGGTGTGCATGCTTCATTCCGGGCTTTTCGAACAGTGGAGAGTTCCGATTCTCACCTGCGTTTCCTGGTTCGGCCATTCCCGCGGTGGTGCGTTTACTTTTTATCTTGAGGGTCCAGGATCTCCTCGACACGCAATTCCGGCGACCCATAATTCGGCCATATTGATCGATACGGATATGGTGTTTCACGGGGTTGAACGAGTTTCCCAGTTGCTACCTGACTTACCGGTCATCTCTCAGCATACTCGTCTGTTCTTTTGTGAAGGTCGGCGCTGGGAGTTACGTGAAGGTGAGCAAGTCCTCGGAGAATACTTGTGGGAGGATCTTAGGTATTCGATCTCTTGGAAAGCTTATTGTTTCGAGGATGAGGCAGAGCAGCTCACTTGGAGCGAGGGCAGTGACGAGCTGAGTTTGGATAAAATTTTAGCAATGCTCGAAGCCGACCTCCGCGAGCGCGACGTGCTGTCCGGGCCACGACCAGAGCCCACTGAGTTTGCTCTGATGATGGTTGAGAATTTTATTAAATTCCCATCACTTTCTTAATTTCAGCCATGTATTTGCGTTCTTCATTACCTGGAGAGTTGCGGACAATACAGATTTATGGGGTGAAGCTACCCCATTACGTCCAAGTGAATCTAGCTGCGCGTAATACCAATACTGCACCGCAAATATCGCTATGGTGCGAATGCTCCCGATACCTTCCAACAGCGAAAGCCAGCTAGGGAATAGTGAAAGCATGTTTTCGTAGCGTTTGAGTTCAGTCTCGCCAGCGAGAAGCTGTGCTGGTGCATCAGTGTCGACACACATCGGTCTGCCCAGACCAATCACATCGGCCCCCCCGCTTACGATCGCCTGCTCCATAACCTCCCGCAGTCTGAATCCTCCCGTGACCATCAGAGGAATAGTCACCTTCTCCTGCATGGCAATCGCGAAATCTACGAAATACGCCTCGCGCATTTTAGTTGATTGCGCTACGTGCTGTTCCTCTTCGTCTTCCATTCCCTGCACTCCCAGGAGCTTGGGTTGTTCATACGTTCCCCCGGAAACCTCGATCAGGTCGACGCTAGCTTCTTGTAGCCACTGTGCGACTTGTAGGCTATCTTCGAACGCAAAACCTCCTTTTTGAAAATCGGCGCTGTTGAGTTTCACCGCGACTGGAAAATCTGGGCCGACCGCCTCTCTGATGCAGCGTACTATATCCAGTAGTGCCCTGGCTCTGTTACGTAAATCACCTCCGAATTTGTCTTCCCGGTGGTTTGTCCTGAGGCTTAAAAATTGGGAAAGTAAATAGCCGTGTGCGGCGTGAATCTGCACACCAGTAAACCCGGCCTCTTTCACTGCCAACGCGCAGACGCCAAAGCGATTGACGATATCCTCGATTTCAGGCTCGGTTAAGGCCACGGGTTCTCCGAATTGCCCACCCGGTAAGCCAACTTTTACGGCCGATGGTGCTTTGGGGTGTGAGTTAACTATTTTCTGTGTTTGGCGACCCGCGTGACTTATTTGCGCCCAGAAGTGGTTGCCATTTCGGGTTGCGGCTTTTGCCCAGGCTGCCAGTGCGTCCTTCATTTCACTATTGGGAATACTGTCGACGACGACATTGCCGGGCCGCTCAAGATGATCTTTGTCCACAATAATATTGCCTGAAAGAAGCAAACCGGCACCACCGTCGGACCAAATGCCATACAGCCTTTCGAGCTCTTTGCCAGGCAAGCCCTGTGGGCTTGCCAACCCTTCAGTCATGGCCGCTTTAGCCAAACGATTGGATAACCGTGCACCGCAGGGCAGGGTAAGTTGTTGGGCGAGGATGTTAGTCATGATGTTCTCTATTGATTCTTATTCAGTGGATTTTACTGCAACGCCCGAGATTGTTCGTGCCAAAGTATTTAGCTCAGGGTAGTTCGTTTTTCCGCTTCCCAACTTGGGTATTTCCGGCACTTGATAGACGGCCGTGGGAATTAGCAAACTTGAGACATTGGCGGCGATTAAACTTTTCCTTACCGTATCTATGTCCAATTTCTGTTCCGACAGCAGTATAATTTTTTCGCCCTTGCGCGTGTCAGGGATTGCGACTGCGGCAACAATGGCACTGTCATCGTCTAGGGCATGCAGTACATTTGCCTCGACAGAAGTCAGGCTAATCATTTCCCCACCAATTTTGGCAAACCGTGAGAACCGATCAACGATAACCAAAAACCCTTCTATAGTGAGATGGCCTTTGTCTCCAGATTTGTACCACCGCATCCCGTCGAGTTCGACGATCACTTCATCCGTTTTCTCTTGATCGTTGAGGTAACCAAGCATTACCTGGCTACCTGAGATTAGAATTAAGCCATCTTCACCCAGAGGTAGTTCAGTTAGAGTTTGCGGATCGACAATCTTGAAGCTAGTTCCTGGTAGCGGCATTCCAACTGTTCCCAGCATACTTCCGGTCTGAACTTTCCAGTCGCTGGGATCGATACTATCCGGGATATTCACACTTGCCACCGGAGTTGTTTCCGTGGCTCCGTAGCCCTCGTAAATTGGCTTGTTGAATTTGAGCTGAAACTCTCTTCGAACTGGCTCTGAAAGTTTTTCTGCACCGGCAACTACGAGCCTCAAAGAATCGAGCATGAGAGGGTGGATTTTGCTATTGCGAGAGTACAGGCCCAGAAAGGTTGCTGTGCCTAGCAAAATGGTGGCTTTGTGTTTCGCTATTGCCTTGGCGACGCCGAGGGCGTCTGTAGGGTCTGGATGACACACCATTGGAATACCTTCGACCAAGGGCATAATCATCGTCACCGTTAGCCCAAAGGAGTGGAAGGGTGGCAGGCATGCCATGATCGCATCGTCTGTTCGGGTATTCAGCACGTCGGAAATTTGTTTGCAGTTTGAGATAATATTTCGATGTGACAATACGATTCCCTTGGGGCTGCTTTCACTGCCGCTGCTGAATAATATGGCTGCGGGATCATCCAGGAGTGACGTGCGCCCATGCAGTCGATAGAACCATTTAGCGGGCAGTACCATGGTTTGTATAATGGCCAAAAGTAGGCTCAATTTTGGGATCTTCTCGCGAATATCTTCAAGATAGGCGACTTCGGTTCCTTTAAGAAGGCTTTCAAGCTCTATCCCTCTGGCTTTGAGTTTTGTTTCAAACTGTCTTGAGGTAAAAACCTGTTTGATGTCAGCGGCACTGATTGCGGCCTGTACAGCCTTTTGGCCCGCTGTGTAATTTAACTGAACAACAGTTTTACCTCTCAACATCGTTGCCATGGTTGCGATAGCTGCTGCGCCGCTGGCAGGAAGAACCAGACCAACGTTCTGATTTTTACTTTTCAGTTTCATTGCTTTGGCAAAGCAGGCACATGCCGCGACCATCTGCCGGTTGGTCAATTGAGTACCGCTGCTATCCACGGCACCTATGTGACTGGGTGAACGCTTCGCTGTTTTTAACCATGCCAGAGGTAGCGGATCCAACTCGTGGCTATAGGACTCCCATGCGCTAATGGACAGGTCGAAAATCTTTTGCTTCAATTGTTCGGGAGGCGTGTGCAGGGGGATCGCTTTACCAAACGCCACAATCAGGTCGCGCCTTACACTGGGTGCGCGAGCTTCCTGGAGCCCAGTGTCCGCGCGGGAAAAAGTGCTTCCCCACAATCCTCTCAGGTAAAATGGGATGATGACTCCGTCATCCAGACCCTCAACAGCCCGCAGATATCCAGAGTGAAATTTGCCAAGGTGACCGTTGCGGCTGATCGCGCCTTCCGGAAAAAGACAGACCATTTCGCCAGTTTGTAAAAGTTCGTTGATAGTTTTTAAGCTGTCCTGACTCTGTCCCAAGGAAATGGGTACGACCCCAAACACTTTAAAAAACGGTTTTAAATACCAAGTGTCGTAGATGCTGCGCAGCATGACAAATCTAATGGGGCGAGGGCAGGCAATTTGTACAAGTGCCCAATCTATCCAGGAAATATGATTGCCTAATAATAGTGCGGCTCCGGACTCGGGCAAATTATCAAAGCCAACGACTTCTATGCGGTAGCGCCGTTGAAGAATTCCTGTAGCGATAATACGTGCCAGAGAATGCGGCAATTTTCGTATGGTGTAGCCAGTTCCGATCACAGCGATGATGGTCAGTACATAAAAAATGCCTACCGAATCTATTCCGGCCGTGGCGAACACAACTGTGGTGATCAATGCCGTTAGCATTGCCACATTCTGAATCCAGTTGTTCCCCGCCAGAATTGTCCCAAGTTGAGCTTCGCGGGCGTGAAATTGGATTAGAGAGTTTAGCGGCACAATGAACATGCCGCCCATTATTCCCACGAATAGAAATGCGACTCCCATTGCGACAGTGCTACTCAAACCTGGCAGTATCGCAATTCCCACAGCGACGCCCAGTGCTCCGACTGGGATAAGACCCGTTTCAATGTAGTTTCTTGAGGTCCTCGCGGCGATGACCGACCCCAATACTATTCCGACCCCGGAGCATGCGAGGATGCCCTGGATTATTACTGTGTTGGTTATTTCAAGGGTATCTTTTGCAAAGGCGGGAAATGCTGCGAGCATAACCTGAGAAATAGACCAAAATGTCGCCAGGCCAATAATCGATAACCAGATGGCAGTATTGCTGTTGATGACCTGTAAATTTCTGCGTAGATACGCGAGTTGTAAATAGGGCCTTAATTCAAACTTGGTTTCAGGCGCCGGTTCCCGTCGTTTAGGCAATCGAAGTGCGGATAGCCATTCCACGACTGCAAGCGCAACCAATACCCAGCCTACTGGTGCAATGGTTTTCATAATTTGCACTGGGTCGAGCTGATCAAAGCCTTTCAAAAATGTTTCGAACATAATCGAGAATACGAAAGTGCCAAGCAAAATTCCGGCAACGGTAACCGCCTGCACCATCCCGTTGGCACTCGCTAGATTATTCGTGCCCACTAGCTCCTTGATATAACCGTACTTGGCGGGACTGTAGATGGCACTTTGTATCGACAACGCCATCGTGAGTGCAAAGGCACCCCAAAACCAACCCTGGTAGTAGCAGTAGGTAATGAGTAGTGTCGCGCCAACAGCCGCCAGTGCAGCGTGTCGGATGATCTTGTGCTTGGAGAATCTATCGGCCAAAAAACCCGATGGTGAGAACAGTAAAATGAACGGCAGCAATATCAGTCCGTTGACGACAGCGGTTAGGATAACCTGATCCTGACCATCGTAGGTCTTAAATATGGTGTTTTGAATGACGATCTTGTGCCCGAGGTCCACGAAGGCATTTAGAAATACGACCAGAATGTAAGGTATGTATCCCTTAATGTTGCGAAGTTGGGACATGTGAATCTCCTCGGGGAAGTAAACTGAGCTGCACTATCTCCACTTGTGCTGTTCGATGCCACCATGCCATTGTTGGTGGCTATTTCCAAGCTTGGAAGTATCATTAAACGATACCTTTTAAAACGTGAGCTCTCTATGGCACAAGTCAGCGCTCTGGTGCAGTCATTAAAAACAGCACTCAAAGCAGCAGGACTGACCTATGCAGAAGTAGCCGGCTCCCTGGGTCTGTCCGAATCTTCTGTAAAACGAAAGTTCTCTCGTCAGGACTTTAGTCTCGCCGAGCTGGATCGTATCTGTACTGATATCAGTACAGAAATTTCTGATCTGGTTAAACTGATGGAGGAGCGGCAGGGTCGCATACAACAGCTTACGAAGGCCCAGGAAGAAGAAATTGCCGAAGATATGGCGTTGCTGTTGGTCACAGTCTGCGTGCTGAATCGCTGGACGTTTGATGATCTATTAAAAGCTTATCTTTTCACAGGGCCGGAATTGATACAGAAGTTAGCCAAGCTCGATCGCTTAAAGCTCATCGAACTATTGCCTCATAATCGCATAAAGCTATTGATAGCAGCCAATTTCCAATGGCTGCCAGCAGGTCCTATCAAGAGTGTTTTCCTGAAGGCAATTCAGCAGGACTTCTTCGCTGCCAGATTTGAGCAGGACGACCAACAGCTGATTGTCCGTAATGGCATGTTGTCCAGTGCATCGAACGCAGAGTTTCAACGCAAAATGGAGCGCTTGGCGCGGGAGTTCGATCTGCTCAATCAGGAGGACAACAGTTTGCCGCTAAAGATGCGCCGGGGTTACTCCGTGGTACTGGCATTACGGGACTGGCGTTACAGTTCATTCAGGCCCTATCCGAACACACAGGCCTCCCCCCCCCAATCCGGTCTAGTAAGCCATAGTATCACCCGGTGATACCTCGAGTTTAGTGTCGTGCCCCTTTTCGTTTTTCGATTGCCTCGATAGTACCGCAGAGGGAACACTGATCCTGTCGATCGACACCAAGGGAGGATGCGACCATGGGCCAGTACAGCATTCGCGGCAGTTCAAGGCAGTGGAATCTTTTTGTAAAAGCGTCATTCGCCGTGGCTATTCTGTCTATGT
>JBLGAR010000002.1:0-96264 GCA_047612385.1 Cryomorphaceae bacterium
CAAACTTAAGCAGTAAGCTATCATCATCACAAAACTGCCAGCAAAAGTCATCCGCCATGAGCCTCGTTGAGCGGTAGGAGAGTTCCAATCCCTCACGCTCAAGAAACTCACCTATCCCCGCATCCTGCGCCAGTTCTGCCAGCTGCTTTTCATGCACTTGCGTGCTGGACTCTATCGAACCACGGCCCCAAAGAGGCAACCCGGGATGCAGGTCTCCACTAACATTTCTTGTGCGGATATCTTCATCGATTGCGGTGCAGCTGAAACGGCTACGCGTACCGTGCAACATGCAAACATCGCCATCACCAACAATATGCCAGTTTCGTTCTCTCACCCTGGCAGCAAGCAGTTCATTAAACAAATACGAACGCAGAGCGGACAAAAACAAACTTCTCTTTGTTCGGGTGATTTTACGCTGACCGGAGTTCATCCATCGGCGCGCCTGTTCCAGAGTATTCCCGTCTCGCCCAAACCGTTGTTCACCAAAATAATTGGGAACTCCGGTTCGCGCCAGAAGCTCCAAACGCGCCTCGAGATCATTAAGATCTCCGTGCAACTCAGTGAGCCGAATTTCAAAATGATTGGCCTGATGCACGCCACGCTTCAACTTACGTAGGTGTCGACCCACCTGCAGCACTTTCACATCTCCAGATTTCTCCAGCTCTGACCATTGGGGTTCTAATTTTCCAGCCATACCGACACTCAGCCATTGCCGAGTCACTGCATTGCGATCCTTCATCCCGCTAAAACCAATATCCCGTGGGGCCACGCCGCTCAATTGAGACACTCTTGTCTGCAGATCCAGTGTGTTTAGCTCTCTTTTCTCCAGGTGCAAGAAAACATGTTCTCCCTCACCGGACAGCTCAAAGCCCAGTTGCTCACGCACTATAAAGCTTTCGGGGGAAGATCGAATAGCTGCTTGCACACTGGGGTCGCCGTTCGCTCGCGGCCACACTAATTGCACTATTTAACGGCGTCCAACAACACAACAGCGTGAACCGCGATACCCTCGCCGCGCCCGGTAAAACCCAGATGCTCGGTTGTGGTTGCTTTCACATTGACGCAATCTGCGCTGACCTGTAAATCCTGTGCCAGGTTGTCGACCATCAATTGGGTGTGCTGCGACATTCGAGGGGCTTGGGCGACAATAGTGCTATCCAGATTCGCCAACTTCCAACCTTTTTCCTGAACCAGCTGCAAAACGCGGCGCAACAAAAGGCGGCTATCTACATTGGAATGCTCAGGATCAGTATCCGGGAAATGCTTGCCAATATCGCCAGCGGCTATAGCGCCCAACAATGCATCACAAACAGCGTGAATGAGTACGTCGCCATCAGAGTGCGCTTCCAACCCCTGGGAATGGGGTATGCTCACACCGCCTAAGACGATGAAATCACCGTCAGTAAACCGGTGGACATCATAGCCGTGACCTATTCTCAAGAAACTGCCTCCCGGGGTGTCATCATAAAAGGCTATCGCGCTGAGCTGATTCACGTCGAAGATAAAATTCTGCCAACGCTAAATCCTCGGGCACAGTAATTTTCAAATTTCGACAGGAGCCCAGAACAAGTTGCACCGGGTGCCCTACCCATTCCATAGCGGAGGCCTCGTCGGTAACTGCATATTGCTCGTCTGCAGCCTTCTCCAGTGCGCTTGTTAACAAGCCCAGGCGAAACACCTGTGGTGTTTGTGCCCGCCATAGAAGTTCTCGGTCCATCGTCTTAACAACGTTACCTTCTTTCGATACCAGCTTTACCGTATCGGCTATCGCCTCGGCAAGGATTCCACCCACGCCGGTATCCTTTACCGTCGCAATGAGCCTGTGAATATCGTCTATGGAGACGCAAGGTCTGGCCGCGTCGTGGACGACAACCCAATCAGAGGGTTCCGCGAATTCATGCAGCGCGCGCAGAGCCGCCAGTACCGAGTCGGTGCGAGTGGCTCCACCTTCTGTTAGGCGCACTTTGTCATGATTAAAACAGGCCAAGCTAGGAGGTCTTTTGTCTTCAGGACTGATCGCAACCATAACAGCTTCTAGTACATCGCAATCTAGCAGAGCCTGTAAAGCATGCTCAATCACGGTGCGACCGTGCAATAAAAGATACTGCTTGGGGAGTTCCGCCGACATTCTGCTACCAATTCCGGCGGCAGGTACGACCCCCCAGCAACGCTCTCCGGAGTTACTCACTCGGCTACTTCCTCGGTCGTCTCTCGAATTCCGGGCTTCAAATTTCCAGCATTTTTTTTATCAATGAACTGATAAAACACTTCACCTTCCCGAATCAAACCCAATTCTTCCCGCGCCCGCTGCTCCACCCCCTCCAAACCATTTTGCAACTCCAGAACTTCACGCTCCAATCGTTCATTGCGCGTTCGCAAATCCCGGTTGATTGCACTGTGCTCCTCGATCAATATTTCCAGTCGGCGTTGCTCGGCCAAACTACCCTGGGCAAACCATAGCCGGTACTGGAGAACTCCCAGTATCAGCATCAGGACTAGGAGTACCCAGCGCAAATATCACCTAACGACCGAACTCGGCCATACCCCGGTACGGTGCACTGCCCGCCAGTTCGGCCTCAATTCGCAGTAAACGATTATATTTGGCGACACGATCAGAGCGGCACAGAGAACCCGTTTTAATCTGACCGGCTGCCGTCGCTACAGCCAAGTCGGCGATAGTGGTGTCTTCGGTCTCGCCCGAACGATGAGAAATAACAGCGGTGTAGCCCGCGGCCTTGGCCATGGTAATCGCATCCAGCGTTTCGGTGAGGCTGCCGATTTGATTGAACTTAATCAGAATAGAATTTGCCACGCCGGTATCAATACCGCGCTTCAATATTTTGGTATTGGTGACAAACAAGTCATCGCCGACCAACTGAATTTTATCGCCGATTTTGTCGGTCAGAATTTTCCAGCCATCCCAATCAGATTCATCCAGTCCGTCTTCAATCGAGATGATCGGGTGTTTGCTGGCGAGCTCAGCCAGGTAGTCGGCAAAACCTTCGCTATTGAACTGCTTGCCTTCGCCCGCCAAATCATAGACCCCATCTTGATAGAACTCCGAGGCTGCGCAATCCAGCGCCAGGGTAACATCGACTCCAAGCTTGTAACCCGCATTCTCTACGGCTTCAGCAATCACTTCCAGGGCCGCCTCATTGGACGGTAAATTGGGCGCAAAGCCACCTTCATCTCCCACTGCAGTGCTTAAACCACGACTACTCAATACTTTCTTAAGGCTGTGAAAAATTTCAGCACCCGCGCGAAGTCCCTCGGCAAAGGTGGGTGCGGATACAGGCTGAACCATAAATTCCTGAATATCCACGTTGTTGTCAGCGTGCTCACCACCGTTGATGATATTCATCATAGGTACGGGCATCGAGAATTCCGAAGTACCGTTAACATCCGCTATATGCTGGTATAGAGGCACTTTCTTCGCCTTGGCCGCCGCCTTGGCCGCCGCCAGAGACACTGCAAGAATAGCGTTCGCGCCGAAGTTTTCCTTATTTTCGGTACCATCTGCGGCAATCATCACCTCGTCCAAAGCGCGCTGCTGCGTCGCATCCAAGCCCAACATAAGGTCTCGAATAGGACCATTGGCCCGAGCGACAGCGTTTAAAACCCCTTTTCCCAAATAGCGACTTTTATCGCCGTCACGTAACTCAAGCGCTTCGCGAGAGCCCGTAGAAGCACCTGAAGGTGCACAAGCCGTTCCAATTTCGCCAGATTCCAGCGTGACATCTGCCTGTATCGTTGGGTTACCCCGGGAATCGAGGACCTCAAAGGCCTGCACATCGGCTATATAACTCATCAAACAAGCTCCATTTTATCGGTTAAATTACTTGGGTAGATCAATTCTATTGTATTCATAACATCAGTCTATTTGCAGAGCGGGAAGGTTTTTAACGACCTCGTCCACCGCCTTCATTTGCTGAAGAAAAGGCTCGAGTTGATGCAGGGGCAATGCGCTGGGCCCATCGCACAGGGCGTTATCCGGATCTGGATGAGCTTCCAAAAATAGGCCGGCCAAACCCACGGCCATACCCGATCTTCCCAAGTCAGGTAATTGCTGTCGCCGACCGCCGGAGGCTGCTCCCATAGGGTCGCGACACTGTAGGGCATGGGTTACATCAAATATAAGCGGCACACCCTCGCAGGCCTGCTTCATCACCCCAAACCCCAGCATATCTACAACCAGATTATCATAACCGAAGTTGCTACCCCGCTCGCACAGCAACACCCGGTCGTTACCGCCTTCACGTATCTTCTCGATTACATTATTCATTTGAGACGGGCTCAAAAACTGCGGTTTTTTGACGTTGATCACAGCACCGGTAGCCGCCATCGCCGCCACCAAATCAGTCTGGCGAGCCAAAAAAGCCGGCAACTGTATGATATCGCAAACCTCAGCAGCAGGAGCAGCCTGCTCAGGAGTATGCACATCACTAATCACGGCTACCCCAAAACGCTCTTTTACCGCCGCCAGGATTTCCAAACCTTCGTCCAGACCCGGCCCTCTAAATGAGTTGATCGAAGAGCGATTTGCTTTGTCAAAAGAGGCCTTAAAGACATAGGGTATATTGAGACGCGCGCACACTTCAACATAATGCTCGGCAACCGAAAGCGCAAAATCTCGGCTCTCCAGCACATTGACCCCACCAAGCAATACGAAAGGCGAGGAATTTGCAAAGGAAATATCTCCTAGGGATACAGTTTTATCAGTCACGGTCGATTCTCATTGATAGATACAATCCGCCGCCGAACAATCAAGAAACTTTGGCGTATTCAGAACTCAGCTAAGGTCTGTGCCCCTCGCACGAGAGGCTTTCAGGGCAGCCGCCACGTACCCAGTAAACAGGGGATGTCCGCCCCTGGGCCTAGAAGTGAATTCCGGGTGAAACTGACAGGCGACAAACCAGGGGTGCTCGGGCAACTCAATCATTTCCACCAGAGAATTATCAGCCGACCAGCCCACAATATTGACTCCCGCTTCACGCAATTGGTCAACATAATTATTGTTCACCTCATAGCGATGACGATGGCGCTCCATAATAGTTTCCTTGCCGTAAAGCTCACGTACTTTGCTTCCCGGTGCCAGATGGCAGGCCTGCGCACCCAGGCGCATAGTGCCACCTAAATCTGAGCCCTCATCACGCAGCGCTTTGGAACCGTCCGCGTCCAACCACTCGGTAATCAGAGCTATAATAGGATGAGGAGTCGTCTTGTTCATCTCTGTGGAATGAGCATCTTTCAAACCACAGACGTTGCGTGCATATTCAACCAGGGCCACGTGCATACCCAAACAGATACCTAAAAAAGGAATGTTGTTTTCACGTGCGTATTGCACCGTGGAAATCTTTCCTTCAACGCCCCGATCACCAAAGCCACCGGGAACCAGGATAGCGTCGAAGCCTTCGAGAGCTCCCGTACCGTTGCGTTCAATATCTTCTGCTTCTATATATTCTACAACGACTTTCACGCGGTTCTGGAAACCGGCGTGCTCCAGAGATTCGTTGAGTGATTTATAGGCGTCCAACAAATCCATGTACTTGCCGACCATGGCAATACGCACTTCGCCTTCCGTTTTGTTGAACTGTCGCTCCAGTACCTCGTCCCATTCCGACAGATCCGCCGGAGGACATTCAATACCAAAACGCTCCACAACAAAATCATCCAATTTCGAATCGTGGAGCATGCCTGGAATGCGGTAAATAGAATCGGCGTCGAGCAGCGGTATTACGGCTCGCTCCGGAACACTGGTGAACAAGGAGATCTTGCGACGAGCGCCCTCATCGATTTCAACGGGGCAGCGACATAGGAGAATGTCGGGTTGAAGACCAATGGAGCGCAACTCTTTGACTGAGTGCTGAGTTGGCTTGGTTTTAATCTCTCCAGCGGTGGCAATATAAGGTACCAGGGTGAGATGCATCAGCAGGACACGTGAGGGTCCCATCTCAGATTGCAACTGCCGAGCGGCTTCCAGAAACGGAAGGCCCTCGATATCACCTACCGTGCCGCCGATTTCAACAACGGCGATATCTGCGTCGCCCGCACCCAAGATCACCCGTCGTTTTATTTCGTCAGTGATATGCGGGATAACCTGCACTGTTCCGCCTAGGTAATCTCCCCGACGCTCTTTGCGCAAAACAGAATTGTATACCCGCCCGGTAGTGAAATTATTGCTGCGGCGCATCGTTGTTCGGGTAAAGCGTTCGTAGTGGCCCAAGTCCAGATCCGTTTCAGCTCCGTCTTCGGTAACGAAGACTTCTCCGTGCTGAAATGGGCTCATCGTGCCCGGATCTACGTTAATGTAGGGGTCGAGTTTTAGGAGGGTAACTTTAATACCTCGTGCTTCCAGAATTGCGGCGAGGGATGCAGCTGCGATACCCTTACCCAAAGAAGAAACCACACCACCTGTGACAAAAACATAACGCGTCATGACAAGCCTTTATTTACGCTGTTGTTCTGGACTTGCAAGACTCGCGCATGAGGCCGGACAGGGTACTTTCTGATGGCAATTCGGATCACGCAATACTGCAAAAAGATGGGAAATTAGATTAACAGAAAGCCGCCTAGAGCTCAATCCACCGGATCAAAAGTATTTCGATTCCAGCGCAGCTTCCACAGCTCATCAGAACTCTCATCAACGTGCCTGAGACGGCTTGATTCACAAAACCAGAGGTCGCCTACGGCCAGCATTTCCTCGCCGCAAAATAGCAGCGGAACCCTCGCCCTCCACCAAGGCGGCACAAAGCGTTCCTGAAACAACTTCTTCAGGGTTTGGCTGTGCTCACGCCCCAACGGTCGGCAGCGCTCGCCCCCTAAGCGCCAGACGATTTCGACAGATTCACCCGCTCGAATAACAACACCGTGCTTGCTTGCTCTGGTGAGACTGAGTAAGCCAACGCCATCGACTGAGCAACTTTCACCAGGGCTCAGCGAGTAACTGGCGCGATCACGCTCCCCTGAAAATTCAGGCATCAAATACACCGCGTCGCCATAGCACTGCAGGGCGTAATCCCCACAGTCGAGCCTGGGAGCGCTGCTCTGGATGCCCTCGTTCAACTGGCGAAGAAATTCGTCCGTTACCGCCGAACCGGGCATAGCAAGACCTTTGGCGTGAAGCCATGAGCGCAAGCGAATAGTAGCGACATCTCTGGCGCCACCGGACAGAACCTGCATGGGAACACCGGGATCGCCAAGAGTGCTATAAACCGTAACGGGCTTGGGTAAGTGGTCTTCCAGGATGAGCAAGGCGGAGGAAACATGTCGAGTTGCGCGATCCACGGTTTGACGATAGGCGGGCCAACGCTGAGCCAACAATGGCATCACCTCTTTGCGTAGGTAATTGCGATCAAGACCAGTATCCTCATTCGAGGTATCTTCCACAAAAGCCAGATTGTTTTCTTGGGCATAAGACTCGAGTGCGGCCTTGTCCTCATGCAGCAGAGGTCTGAGGAGCTGCCCTAGCCCCAATGAACGCTGAACAGGTATTCCAGACAGCCCCCGAAGTCCAGAGCCACGCATAAGCCGGAGGAAGAATGTTTCGACTTGGTCGTCGAGATGATGGGCCATTAGCAGAACTTCAGTCCCAAGCAGCCCCTCTTCAAACACCGCGTAACGAGCATCTCGGGCTGCAGCCTCATACCCCCCGCCATCGGGCTGTACATTTACTTGCGCAACGCGGAAGGGAAGCTCCCAGTGCGCGCAAATCTGAGCGCAGTGGACCTCCCAATCTCCGCTGACCTTTTGCATTTTATGGTTTACATGCCAGGCGGTAACTGGGGGAGCACCGGGGCGAGCAAGTTGCCAGGCTCGGGTTTGATGCAGTAAAACCGTAGAGTCCATACCACCACTAAATGCTACATACACTCCGGTCACATTGACCTGAGCTGCCAACAACTGATCTAGGAAATCAAAAATAGGGGGTGGGTAGGACATATTTTTTTAGGCTCCCCGGCGAACCTCGGCGTCACACGCGACGCCAAGCCAGGAAAACAGTTGTTTACTAGTTTCCGTAGGACATCAGGCGCTCGTATCGCTGCGAGAGCAAGTCCTCCAACGGCAATTGTTCCAGAGTGTCCAGCTGATCAATCAAATAGGTCTTAATACGCTCGGACATCATCCCAACATCGCGGTGAGCTCCGCCGGGGGGCTCCTGGATAGTGCCATCGACAATACCTAATTCGAGCAGTACCGAAGACGTAACCCCCATTGCCTCGGCTGCTTCAGGCGCTTTAGCCGTCGTTTTCCAAATAATATTGGCGCAGCCCTCGGGGGAGATGACAAAATACGTAGAATACTGCAGCATCGCCAGATGATCGCCAACGCCAATGCCCAACGCTCCCCCCGAACTGCCCTCGCCAATGACGACACAGATAACCGGGGTTGCCAGACGTGACATGACTGCCAGATTCTGGGCGATAGATTCACTGATCCCGCGCTCTTCTGAATCGATCCCGGGATAAGCTCCGGGGGTGTCTATAAGGGTAATAACAGGCATTTTGAAACGCTCGGCCATCTTCATCAGGCGCAGAGCTTTGCGATAGCCTTCGGGCTTGGGCATGCCAAAATTACGTAACACTTTGTCTTTTACTGCCCGGCCTTTTTCCTGACCAATGACCATCACGGGCCTACCATCAAGACGAGCCATTCCACCTACAATGGCGCTGTCATCAGCAAATTGCCGATCGCCATGCAGCTCATGAAAATCTGTAAAAATCTGAGGAATGTAATCCATCGTGTACGGGCGCAGAGGATGGCGCGCCACCTTAACAATATCCCAAGCACTCAGGTTGGAGTAGATTTTCTCGGTGAGTTTGGAGCTCTTAACCCGCAACGTGGTGATCTCTTCGCCGATATTGATGTCATTATCGGTTCCAACCAGCTGCAATTCTTCGATCTTGACTTCAAGATCTGCAATGGGCTGTTCAAAATCGAGATAATTGGGGTTCATGCGCACGCTAACTCTGCAGTGGGGAATGGCGCCTAGTGTACAAAAATAACAGGATAGGCACCATTACTGGTTCAGTACCTAATCAATTCGGCGACCCGGCGTTCGGATTCTCAACCGCCCACCAGGCTGATCATGACTCCAGCGGCCACAGCGGAGCCAATAACACCCGCCACGTTGGGCCCCATGGCATGCATAAGAAGGAAATTATGGGGGTTCGCTTCCAGACCGACCTTGTTACTGACGCGCGCAGCCATAGGGACCGCGGAGACACCGGCAGAACCAATCAGCGGATTGATTGGCGAACCTCCTATTTTGTTCATGAGCTTGGCAATTAAAATTCCACTGGCAGTTCCAATGGCAAAGGCCACGATACCCAGACTCAAAATACCCAGGGTATTCAGATCCAGAAATTTGTCCGCTACCAGCTTGGAGCCAACCGAGAGCCCGAGAAAAATAGTCGTAATATTAATCAGAGAAGTTTGCGCAGTATCGCTAAGGCGGTCGACAACTCCGCATTCCTTCATTAAATTGCCAAAGCAAAACATGCCCAAAAGTGGCGCGGCAGCAGGCAACAGCAGCGCGACTAGAACAAGAAGAAGTAAAGGAAACACGATTTTTTCGCGGCGTGAAACATGCCGCAGCTGCACCATTTCAATTTGCCGTTCAGCCTCGGTGGTCAGCGCCCGCATGATCGGTGGTTGTATTAGAGGAACCAAGGCCATGTAAGAATAGGCGGCCACTGCAATAGCTCCCAGAAGATCCGGCGCTAAAACACTGGAGACATAAATTGCCGTGGGGCCATCGGCCCCTCCAATAATGCCGATGGCCGCTGCATCAGCAATACTAAAATCCATCACGCCCATAGAGGTCATCCCCACGGCACCCAGCACCGTGGCAAAGATACCAAACTGAGCTGCGGCACCCAAAAACAGGGTTTTAGGGTTAGCCAGTAATGGGCCGAAATCGGTCATGGCACCCACCCCCATAAAAATGACCAAGGGAGCAATACCACTGGCTATTGAGACCGTATAAAAACTGTACAGCATGCCGTTGGAAAAACCTGAATCGCCAGCCAGCATGACCAGTTGCGATTTCACCTGGGCCGGGGCGACGGAATACGCCGATAGCAACTCTTTCACATTGTCGGTTACAGCAATGCCCAGAACCGACGCAAACTCTGCCGTCAGCATTGGATCGCCGGCTTGCAAAGCGTTCTCGATTGCCGAGTAAGCCATGCCAGCACCGGGAATGTTGGCCAAAATTCCACCAAAACCAATGGGCACTAACAGCAACGGCTCAAAGTTTTTGCGAATTGCCAGAAACAGAAGCCCCAAGCCAATAACAATCATGAACGTCTGGCCCCAGCTAATTTGGGCCAACCCTGAGGAACTCCACAGGCTGAATAGATTTTCCATACAGGTCTAGCCCACGCTTATGAGCGTGTCGCCCACCGAAACCGAATCACCGACTTTCACATTGACGGAAATAACGGTACCACCGGTGGTTGCACGAACTTCGGTCTCCATCTTCATGGCCTCGAGTATCACAATGATGTCTCCAGATTCTACCGAATCCCCTACCGCGACATTGACGTTGAAAATATTTCCTGCCAGCGGTGCCTTCAGAGGCGCAGCGGCTGTAGTTGGAGTGCTGGCCGCAGAAGGACTGCGCTGCGCAGTCGCCGCGCTGCTGGGGGCAATAGCAGAAATATCCCCCCCATTGGCAACCTGAACCACATAGCTGTGCCCGTCTACGGTAACCGTGTACACCTCTTCGCCATCTACCGCACTGGCAGCCGGGGCGAGTTGCGGTTGCGGCTCAGTTCCAGGCACTGGTTCAAAGGCGTCTGGATTGCCTCTGTTGGTAAGAAATTTCAATCCGATTTGGGGGAACAGCGCGTAAGTAAGCACATCATCTACTTCATTGTCTGCCGCGGATAAATGAATAGACTGCTCCGAGGCCAACACTCGCAGCTCTTCGGTAAGCGCTTCCAACTCTGGCTTTATCAAATCTGCGGGGCGCACTGTGATGACCTGCCCGCCCTCCAAAACCCGCTCTTGCAACTCGGCATTAACAGGAGCTGGTGTGGCGCCATATTCACCCTTGAGCACTCCCGCGGTTTCCTTGGAAATCGATTTATAGCGCTCACCGGTCAGCACATTGAGCACCGCCTGGGTTCCCACGATTTGCGAGGTGGGAGTCACCAGTGGAATAAAACCCAGATCTTCGCGCACCCGAGGAATTTCCTGCAGCACCTCGTCCATCTTGTCTCCAGCGCCCTGCTCCTTCAGTTGAGCTTCCATGTTGGTGAGCATGCCACCAGGGACCTGCGCCACCAGAATACGGGAATCGACGCCGCGCAAAGAACCTTCGAATTTGGAGTACTTTTTGCGAACCTCCCGGAAGTAAGCTGCAATCTCTCCCAACTTCACCAGATCCAACCCCGTGTCGCGATCAGTATCGTGCAGCATCGCCACCACCGATTCGGTCGGCGAATGTCCGTAAGTCATCGACATAGAGGAAATTGAAGTGTCGACATTATCGATACCTGCCTCAACACACTTCAGTATAGTGGCCGTGGACAGGCCCGTCGTCGCGTGACAATGTAACTGGATAGGAATATCGCAGGACGCCTTGAGTCGTTTTACCAACTCGAACCCTACGTAGGGTCGCAGCAAGCCCGCCATGTCTTTGATCGCAATGGAGTCTGCGCCGGCGTCCTCAATGCGTTTGCCCTGCTCAACCCAGGTGTCAAGATTGTGGACGGGACTCAAGGTATAGGAGATGGTGCCCTGGGCATGTTTGCCATTGTTCTTTACGGCCTTCAACGCGGTTTCGAGGTTGCGCATATCGTTCATGGCGTCAAAGACTCGAAACACATCGATGCCATTCACCGCCGCGCGTTCTACAAACTTTTCCACCACGTCGTCGGCATAATGGCGATAACCCAAGATATTCTGACCGCGGAACAGCATCTGTTGCGGGGTGTTTGGCATCGCTTTTTTAATCTCACGAATACGATCCCAGGGGTCTTCTCCGAGGTAGCGAATACACGCGTCAAAGGTTGCTCCACCCCAGGATTCTATCGACCAATAACCGATCTCATCCAGTTTCTGAGCAATAGGCAGCATGTCGTCGAGCCGCATACGCGTGGCAAAAAGGGACTGCGGTGCGTCGCGCAGCACTACATCGGTTATTCCCAATGGACGTTTCTTGTCTGCCATAAACACTGGACCTCCTGCCTGGATTAAAACCTAACTGTTGAAGGTTAGGAGCTGCGTTTTTTGTTGTTGCTTCGATGTTGATGGATCGCAGCCGTAATGACTGCAATAGGTGGAACCTGATTATGTTTGGCACGATTCACCGGTGGTGTTTGCCCAGCACTGACAATCGGCACTTGGGCTTCCTCGGGCAAATAACGGCCGAGAAACCAAGACATAGCGGTGGTGACAATGATCAGCAAAGTGAGAAAGACCACCACAGTGCCCATACCAAAGAGCATAAGCTCCAAACCCTGCTCGACAATGTCACCATCCATTTGCTTTACCCATTTGCTTTGCCTATCGGCTTTAAAGCTCCTGCTCGAATCCGCTATATTAAGTCAGGATAGCCCGTCGTGCTAATCACTGAGCAATAATTTTCCATGCAGATGCGTATAATAGGACGGCAACAACGCCACTATTCGGAATTTCACTACTATGCGACTGATACTGGCCCCCATGGAGGGCGTCATTGATCACACTATGCGTCGGCTCCTGACTCAACTGGGAGGTGTGGACCGCTGTGTCACCGAATTTGTCAGGGTCAGTGAGCGTCTATTGCCACCGAAAGTGTTTTACCGGCTCTGCCCCGAGCTGCACACGAGCGGAAAAACAGCCTCGGGGGCACCGGTGTACGTTCAACTGCTCGGAGGCCAGCCTATTCCCATGGCCGAAAACGCCGCACGGGCAGCGCAGCTCGGAGCACTAGGTGTCGACCTCAACTTTGGGTGCCCGGCCAAAACTGTCAATAAATCGGACGGTGGAGCCATTCTTCTGAGAGAACCGGAGCGCGTGCACAAAATCGTTCAGGCGGTGCGTGAGGCAGTGCCTGAAGAGATTCCTGTCACTGTCAAAACTCGGCTGGGGTATGAGGATCAGGACAGATTTCTGGATATCGTCCGAGGTATCGAAGCGGCCGGCGCGACTGAGTTGGCCGTCCACGCGCGCACCAAACGCCACGGATATCGGCCCCCCGCCTATTGGGATGAGATTGCCAGAGCTCGAGAAATAACCCGTTTGCCGATTATTGCCAATGGTGAAATTTGGAATACCGGGGATGCGGTTCGCTGTCGCCAGGTCAGTGGCTGCTCCGATTTAATGATCGGCCGGGGTGTCCTGTGTCGGCCCGACCTTCCTCGGCTTATCTCGGCTATGGATCGCGGTGAACCTCTGGACTCCCTGCACTGGCTCGATATCGTGCCCCTAATTTTACTGTATCTGGATTTGACCTTGGCTTACTACGACGCTCGTTATGTTGGCGGACCTATTAAACAGTGGCTGGTTTATTTGCGCAGTTATTTTCCTCAGGCTGGGCCGTTGTTTGAGATTGTTAAGCGGTTAAAGGATCCGGAGGATATTCGGGCGGCTTTGATTGGGGCCGGACGGGGTATGGGAGTTGATCAGCGGGTTGCTTGATCTGGGTTTGATCTGGCTTAGGTTGAGGGCTGGCCTGTTCTAACCGCATAAACCTCCCTGGATAGACCCTCATTCGGTGAAGGGGCACGCCCTTATGAGGGTGTTTACGCTGAAATCTGAGACAGACCAGGGACTCGATTGCTTGGATTGGGTTTTCTCTAGTCTATTCTTGGGACTGAGTTCAGTAGCGCTTTTGTGTAGGGGTGTTCGGGGCGATTCAGTATTTGCTCTGCGCTGCCTTGCTCTACGATCTTGCCCATCTGCATGACGCCTACGTGATGGGCCAGGGTTGGTACGATTGACAGGTCGTGAGTGATGAACAGATAAGATACGCCGAACTCCCGCTGTAATTCCTGCAACAGCTCCAGTACTTCTGCCCTTATAGAAACATCCAGTGCGCTGGTCGGCTCATCGCAGATGATCAATTCAGGCTCCACTGCCAGCGCTCTGGCAATGGCTACCCTTTGTAGCTGGCCTCCTGAGAATTCGTGGGGGTATCTTTCACTATGCTCTGCAAGTAATTGCACTCTATGCAGTAGTGCCTGTGTTCGCTCGGTTCTTTGTATTGCTGTAAGACCAAGGCCCAGGCTTATCATTCCCTCTGAGATGATCTCTCCGACGGTCATTCTGGGGTTCATTGACGAAAATGGGTTCTGAAATATGACCTGAATTTTCTTGCGATACTCGCGCATTTCAGAACGGGAAAGTGTGTCTATTCTGGCTCCGGCAAAATGCACTTCGCCACCGGCGAGTTTTTCGAGATTCAGCACTGCGCGGCCCAGGGTTGATTTACCGCTTCCCGACTCGCCTACCAGCGCGTAGGTCTCGCCGCGACCTATTTCTAATGACACTCCATCTACCGCTCGGGTGTGATCCACTACCCGCTGTAACACGCCGCGCTTAATCGGGAAGTGCACTTTTACATCGGACAATGTCAGCAGTGGCTCTTGTTCCGCTGCACTTTGATATTTTGTAAGGTCCGGCAATGCATCAATCAAACGACGACTGTAAGGATGCTGCGGATTGTAGAAGAAGTCGTGCACAGTGCCGCGCTCGATGATCTCGCCTTGATACATCACCGCTACCTCATCCGCCGTATTCTTAACCACGCCCATATCGTGCGTAATCAACAATACCGCCAGCTCGCGAGATTCTGTTAACTCGCGGATCAACTTCAAAACCTGTTGTTGAATTGTCACATCCAGTGCCGTTGTGGGTTCGTCAGCGATCAGCACTTCCGGCTCACAGGCCAGTGCCATGGCGATCATTATCCTCTGTTGCTGACCACCTGAAAGCTGGTGCGGATAAAAATCAAACCGCGATTCGGGATCTGGAATACCTACTTCTGTAAATAGCTGGACCACGCGCCTGCGCAAATTACTGCCCCGCAGCTCGGTATGCAGGCGCAGAGTTTCCGCCACTTGATCTCCCACGCTCTGCACTGGGTTCAGTGCTGTCATGGCGTTTTGAAAGATCATAGCGACCTTCCGACCACGCACTTCCTGCATTCGCGATTCCGGCAGCGAGAATAAATCCTGGCCGATGGCTTCAACGCTTCCGCGCGTAATGCGCAATGCATCGGGAAGCAGGCGCATCGTCGCCATGGAGGTCACCGATTTACCGCTACCTGATTCGCCTACCAACGCAAAAATCTTACCCGCTTCCAAATCGAAGCTGACGCCTTTCAAAATTTCCTGCCCGCTATCAGCCACCACAACGGCTAAATCGCGAACCCGCATGCGAATTTCCGGGCCTGCGTTAGGGTCGAGCGCTGCGTCACTCATGCTTCGCTCCTTTGTATACTGGTTCGCGGATCGAAGGCATCTCTAACCAAATCGGAAAACAGATTGGCGGCGAGAACCAAAACAAACATAAAGAACAATGCACCCGACAAGGTCCACCATATCGTCGGCTCGCGGGACAGCTCCGAGCGAGCCCCGTTTATCATATTGCCCCAGCTACCCATGGATGGGTCTATGCCCACCCCTATGTAAGATAATACGGCCTCAGCCAGTATCAAAGCACTGAAATCCAGCACGAAAGTAATGAGAATAATGTGCACCACGTTAGGCAATATATGACGGCTCAAAATCCGAAAATTACTGACGCCGAAAGCATGGGCGGCCTGTACATAGCCCAACTGACTAATCTTCAGAGTTTCCGCGCGAATCAGCCGGCACAGGCTGGACCAGCTGGTGACACCCAGAATAAAGCACAGAGCAATGAAACGCGCATCTGCCTTCTCCATGCCGATAGAGAAAAAATCTGGATTGAGATCGATATAAACCTGAAACAAAAGAACCGAAGCAGCGATCAGTAATATCCCGGGAATCGAACTCAAGGTGGTGTAGAGGTATTGAACCAGGTCATCGACCCAACCTTTAAAATATCCCGCGAGAACTCCCAGCGTCACGGCAATGGGCAACATGATCAACGTGGCCAGGGTTCCCAATAAAACACCGGTTCGAATGCCCTTGATACTTTGGAACAAAACATCGGTGCCACCCAAATCGGTACCCAGAACGTGGTAGTAACGACTTATATAAACCGCCCAACTGATGGTGGTAATCACCGCCGCTTGAGTCAGCCAGGAAGTCCTCCAGGGATAAACGCTGCGCCGCAGAAAAATCCACTGGAGCGATATCAGCAACGCGGAAATCAGCAGGCCGTAAAAAAGTCCGGACGCGCTCTTTTGTAGAATATCCCCCGCTTTATCGGCGGGAGCGTCAAGATGTTGACCCGCATGCTTCAGATAGGGGTAATCTCTGATACTCCGACCCTGTGCGTCCTTCATATCCTTCTTCTCGAAGGACTTAAGCGCAAAAGGCGCTGAATAGGTTCGTTCGAACCGCTCACCCATCCCAAGCATCATCAGATCGAGCACACTGGTGACTTTGTTGTCGTAAAAAACTTCTTCGGTTGCCACTCCCTCAGGAGCTTCCAGGGCTTTGCGAAAGTGAATCGAGTCGAGCAGCGCAATGGCCACATAGCCGATGATAATGGTAAAGGTAACCATGCCGATACGAGCAGAAAAAACCTGCCCCCAACGCTCACGCGTTTGCGGGTCTCCTCGCAACTTGAAGAAAAATAAACTCAAGGCAAAAACCAGGAGAAAGATCAGTAGATCGGACCACAATAAAATAAACTTCATAGTAGTGAAATCACCTAATCCAACCTCACCCTGGGGTCTGCCCAGGTATAAGAGATATCGGTGAGAATCAGCCCGATGATGTAGAGAATAGAACCGATGAACACCATCGATCTAACAATGGCAAAATCCTGGGATTGGATGGCATCGAGCATGTAACTCCCCAGCCCCGGAATACCAAAGAAGGATTCAATCAACAGGCTACCCATAAATAAAGTGGGAATGAGCACAACAACACCGGTAAGAATGGGGATCAGCGCATTGGGCAGTATATGTTTAAAAAGAATCGTAATCTCACTGCAGCCTTTGGCCCTAGCGGTACGCACATAATCCTGATTCGCCTCTTCCAAAAACAAAGTGCGGTACCAACGCGCGCCAGCGCCTATCCCTGCAATCACCCCCACCATCACCGGCAGGACCAGAAACTTCCAGGTACTTCCCTCCACATGAAAACCCGATATGGGAACCAGGCGCCAGGTTTTAGCCACAAGGTACTGTCCTCCAATAATGTAAAACAGATAAGATATCGACATCAGTATGACAAACAAAATCACCGCATAACGGTCCAGGCGCGTCGCATGAAACATTACGACCATCAGTGCGACACAGATATTGACCCATATACCGGTAATAAACGTCGGCAGTGCTACCGCAAGACTTGGCCACATTCGAGTAGATACATCCGTTGTAATATCACGACCGCTCTCTGAGCGACCAAAATCAAACGCGAACAACTTCACGGATTTGGTGAAAAAGATCGTTTCGGTAATTGACCCAAGGCCTTCCACGTCGGCATTCATGAACAGCGGCTTGTCGTAACCATTCTTCTTCTTCCAGTTCGCTATCGCCTCGGGAGTTACATACTTTTCCCCCAGCTGGGACGCCGCCATATCATCGGGCGAATTCACCACAAAAAACAAAGTGAAGGTCAGCAAATTCACGCCGATCAGGATAGGAATAGCGTAAAGCAGGCGTCTTATAATATAGGCAAACACGTGAAAATCTCCAATCTAGCGCGCAGTAGCATTCTGGCGGCGGCGATATGCAAGTACGGCAGGAAAGAACAATGCACCTATTAACACGGCGCCGGCATAGAGTGGCCAGGTCACGGGCGTATTCCATTCCGCTCTTTTTTGCTCCCTCAAATCCGCATCGATACGGACGTATTTCAGGGTACCTTTTGAGATGCCATGACGTTTTGTGTTGTGCACCCACTCATTATTGAGATACATCTCCTTGGGGTGCCAGCCGTAAAGCCAAACCGCATCACGGCGATACATCTCGATCAGTTTCGCTACCAGTTCGTCTCTTTCCTCGCCCGGTTGTATCGTTTTCATTCGGCGAAACAAGCGATCGAATTCATCGTTCTCATAGTTGGAGTTATTCGCGCCGTCACATTTACAATTCAGCGGACTCTCAGGGCCAAAAAGCAGGAACAGAAAGTTTTCCGGATCTGGATAGTCGGCCAGCCAGCCGTGAGAAAAAATTTGCGTGTTGCCCGTCAGCAGTTTTTCTCGCGTTCGATTCCAGTCAGCGGGCCGATACTCAACCTGCACCCCGATAGCATCGAATGCCCGATCCATCCAACGCATACTGGTATTGGAAATAGCCTGACTCTGAACATCGATAAAAATCTTGAGCGGCTCGCCCGTACGGGCGTCGCGCCCATTCGGATAACCCGCTTCTGAGAGCAGTTTTTTGGCATAGTCGATAGACTTGCGCTGCAGCGCCCCATCCACCCAATCGTAAACATAGGGATTCATGCCCGCCTCTCCTTCCAGATAACCTGGAATACCCGGAGGGATTGGGCTTTGCGACGCGATGCCGTTGCCTTTATAGAAAATATTAATATTCTCTTCGGTATTGAACGCGATCTGCAAAGCCTGCCGCAGCTTGCGTTTGTCCTCCGTATAACCACCCACCACGGGATCGCGCATATTAAAACCATAATAATATAGGCTGGGCTTCACATCGGCCGACAAGCTTATATTGTGACCAGCGAGATTGTCCGACATTTCCAGGCCATCAGGCCCGACCACAAAAGCCTGATCAAAAACACCGGTAGTGTTCGCATGCACCTCACCGGAACGGTCGTAATATCCCTGCAGAAACTTGGTCCACAGAGGCAACACTTCTTTTTCTATTCGAAACACAGCCCGATCAACGAAGGGAATCGGTCTGCCTGCATCTTCCAGAAAACCGGCTTCAAGATCTCCCGGCCCGCCTTCGCTGGGATAGAAATCTTCGCGATAGTTGGGGTTTCGCTCTAAAACAATTTCGCTGTTAGGGTTGTTCTCAACCATCATGAAAGGCCCGCTGCCCACCGGCCACCAGTCCAGGGTTAGATTGCGTTCCGCAAATCCGGGGTTGCTATAGAACTGATCGACTTCAGGTGGTATCGGCGAGAAAAAATGCATCGCCAGCCAATAGACGAATTGTGGGTAACGCCCTTTTATCGTGATTATGAGAGTGTGATCGTCAACAGCATCCAAGCCCTTCATCTGATAATTATCAAGATCCAGCCAGCCATCGCGCTCTATATCTTTGAGCTGCTCGGAAAACTCGGTCATGCCGACAATATACTGACCCATAAAACTCAGCATCGGTGAGCCCAGCAAGGGGTCTGCCAAGCGCTTGATCCCGTAGGCATAATCTGAAGCTTTTACGGATCGGGAGCTGGTTTCAGGAAAATCAGCTAAACGGGTAAATACGCGGCCGTCTTCAGCACTGGCAAAAACATAGCGTGGCTCACCCCGATCGTTCACCACAAAGGCGGGATGCGGCTGGTAGCGCTCGTCGGACCGGAAGTTCAGCGTATAACGACTGAAGGCCACTTCTTCGCTGAATTCGCTCAGCAACGCACCGTCACCGTCCAGATATTCAACACCGGGGTCCGAGAGCACCGCCTGCGGAATGAGTTCATAGGGGCGCTTGAGGAAGTGGTAGGCCATGGGTGGTTGATAGATTTGCATGAGAAAAAGACTTTCATCAGAGGCATAGGATATCGCGGGGTCAAGGTGTTTTGGTGGTTTGGGCGATATCACCGACTGGTAGGTAATCTTACCTTGGGGTGAGGGAGGATTGGGATCGTTCCAGGGGCCTTCACCACATCCAGATAAGAAACAGGCGCCCAAAAATAGTGCGAAAATCCACATCCGTGCACTCAAACGGCTTTTCATAGCGCCGCTGTTCCCCGTGCTTTCAAGTATTCCTTATTCAACGAGTAATCGCCATGGGTGCATCTCTTGTCGCTTTGAACTCATTGCCAGAATTACAATTCGGGAAATCTCTCCTGGATGACAGCTTGAACACAATCATATACAAAAGCATCACGCCTTGCGACGCTCCACTGAAATTCCAGTTGGTCTGATATCCGTCCGCGGCATTGTGACATTCCCTGGCGATGTAGTTGACAAAGCCACTCATAATCAGCAAGTAATTCATGAAAATTTCACCCTCGTTTTCGTGCCATTGAGGCCGCAGCTTATCTACCATATACATGAGACGTATAATCCCCGGTAATCCTCAATCGCAAAGCTGAGGGCTTGTTGTCTTTGTTCGTTTCATCTAAGACCGCACAAAAATAATAGGCTAACCTCATTGCAAGGCAGGCTCGCCAAGGAAACGTCTGAATGACAGCTGCCGCAACGCCCACGATAGATCCCCTTGGCGATATCGGATTCTTTGGCCACCCCACCGGGCTTTTCGTGTGCTTCACCACCGAGATGTGGGAGCGCTTCTCCTTCTACGGCATGAAGTACTTACTACTGCTGTATCTCACCAAATACCATCTGTTCACGGACATCAACGGGCTGGAAGTTCTGGGCGGCTACGCGGCTTTGGTGTATGCGATGCCGGTCATAGGCGGACTGCTGGCGGATCGATATCTGGGTATGCGCAAAGCCGTTGTTTTTGGCGGATTTCTATTAGTAATGGGCCACCTGGGCATGGCCTTTGAAGGACAGCAAGCCAGGTTGACCGAAAACGGCATCGTCCGCGATGATGGGGCACTCCAGATTTTCTATTTTTCCCTGGCATTAATTGTCATCGGAGTGGGCTTCCTAAAACCCAATATCTCAACGATTGTCGGACAACTCTACGCTGAAAATGACCCTAGACGCGACTCCGGTTTCACCATTTTTTATATGGGGATAAACCTCGGCGCATTCGCCGCCACTCTATTGTGCGGTTACTTGGGCGAAACCTACGGCTGGAGCTATGGTTTTGGAGCAGCCGGCATCGGCATGGCCTTTGGTTTGGTCACCTTTTTACTGGGCCAGAAACACTTACACGGTCACGCAGAACCTAAAGACACCGCCCTGCTCAAAGAACGATCATTTATTGGCCTCAATAAAGAACTTACCATCTACCTCTGCGGCATTGTCGGGGTAGTGGCGACCTGGAAAATGTTGCAGTTTCACGGCGCAGTCGGACATTCACTGAACCTTCTATCGGGTGCGGTGTTCGTCGGACTGACCTGGTTTATCACCGTAAAATGCGATCCGGTGGAGCGAAGCCGGATGATTGTATTGATCATCCTGACAATGTCCACGGTGGTATTTTGGGCCCTGTTCGAGCAAAGCGCAGCATCGATGACGCTGTATGCCGACCGCGTGCTGAACAGAGAAATATTGGGCCTTGAACTGAAGGCTTCACAATTCGGCGCGATGAATTCTCTATTCATATTCATGTTCGCTCCAGTATTCGCATGGCTGTGGACGAGCCTTGCACGGAGAGGCCTAGAACCCAGCACGCCAGTCAAATTTTCATTGGGCATCGCTCAGGCCGGATTGGGATTTGGGGCTCTGGTTTGGGGAGCTAGCTTTCCCGATGAGATGGGCCAGGTCGCCGCATACTGGATGGTGTTGGCTTATCTTTTACATACCTGCGGCGAGCTTTGCCTCTCGCCAGTGGGTCTATCGGCGGTCACAAAGCTCGCTGTACCGAGTGTCGTTGGTGTCATGATGGGTGCGTGGTTCTTGGCAACCGCCTATTCAGAGTTCGTTGCAGTTCAGTTATCTAAATTAGCCGCTATTGAAACTGTCGATGGAGGCGTCGTCGATGTAGGCCTGGCGCTGGCAAGCTATACCGAGCTATTTACAAGTCTCTTTTGGGTGGGGCTCGGTGCTGCAGCGGTGTTGCTTGTCTTGTCCCCAGTGCTGAAAAAAATGATGCACGGGATTAACTAGCTTTTTCTGTAGAGCGTTTCCACGAACGAGAAAAGAAGTCATTTCAAATACAAAACTATCCTTAAAAACCACGCAAGGGACTTGCGCTATGAAACAGCTAAAGACAACAATTTTGGTTGCTGTCGCACTCGGGCTTTTAGTTGCAGCCTGCAGTCACACCACCGATGGGCCTAACTCCGCTTCACAAGACGCTGCGTCGCAACAAGCCCGGACACAGTACCGCCAGGCAAAAGGCACGCTTGAGCTAACTGCCACAGCACCGGCAGCGCGTTTGCCAAAGGGAATCGCGCCCACACATTATTCGCTGCACCTGGATATCGATCCGCGCAAAGAACGCTTTTCCGGATCAGTAAGCATCGAAATAGAATTGCAAGGCAGCACGGACATGATATGGCTGCACGGCAAAGATCTGAATGTCGAAAGCGCCTCCGCTACCTTGCCCGATGGCGCAATCGTGCCACTTGACTGGGAGCAGGTGAACGCAGCTGGCGCAGCGAAGCTCACCGCTGCGTCCACGCTACCCGCTGGCAAAGCCATGCTGCAACTTAACTACAACGCCCCCTTTAACACTAGCCTGGAAGGTTTGTATAAGGTCGTAAAGGATGAAGACTCCTACGCATTCACGCAATTTGAAGCAACCTCAGCGCGCCTGGCGTTCCCCTCCTTTGACGAGCCATCTCAAAAGGTGACCTTCGACCTGAGTATGACAGTGCCCGCAGAGTACGTGGGCATTACCAATACACCCCAGTTGTCTGAAACACCGCAAGACAACCAGAGAAAAACGCTAAGATTTGCCACTACCAAGCCGCTGCCAACCTATTTAATCGCGTTTGCGGTCGGGCCCTTTGATGTCGTTGAGTGGGCTCCAGTCCCCTCCAACTCACTGCGCTCGCAAGCTTTGCCACTGCGCGGTATCACGACCCGTGGCAAGGCACAGGAAATACACTATGCACTGGAGAACACGGCGGACATTGTCACAGCACTGGAGCAATACTTCGACACACCCTACCCCTATGCCAAGCTGGATATCATTGCAGTGCCTGATTTCTCCTCAGGGGCGATGGAGAATGCCGGTATCATCACCTATAGAGAGCAGCTGATTCTGTTGGACCAAAAGTCACCCGTAAATCAGAAGCGCGCATTTTTTATCACCCATGCACATGAGCTCGCACACCAGTGGTTCGGAAATCTCGTCACACCGGTTTGGTGGGACGATATCTGGTTAAACGAGTCTTTTGCCACCTGGAACTCGCACATTGTGCTGGATAGCCTTTATCCCGACGAAAAATACAGAAACTCACTGCACAACACCGCCTCCTGGGTGATGCGCAACGACAGCCTGGCCAGTGCAAGACAAATACGTGAACCGATTGTGCGACATGAAGATATAGGCTCAGCCTTCAATGGTATTACCTATCAAAAAGGAGGCGGTGTTCTATCGATGTTCGAGTCTTTTTTGGGCAGGGACAATTTCCGCAAAGGCATCAGGGCGTATATGCAAACCTTCGCCTTTGGGAATACCACTGCGGATGATTTTATCGGTGCGATTGCAGATGCAAACCCTCAGGTGCCGGGAGCAGATCTGCGGGCGGCCTTCACTAGCTACATCGAGCAGCCGGGGTTACCGCTTATCAGCGCGGACTTAACGTGCAGTAGCAAGGGCGCAGAAGTAGAACTTCAGCAGCGGCGCTATTTGCCAACGGGTTCGACGGGTTCCAGCGACCAAACCTGGACTATTCCTGTGTGTCTTAGCTCAATACATGCAGGAGAATCAAACAGCGAGTGTTTTTTGCTGAAACAGCAGCGTGAAACCATCACCTTGAAAGATAAAACCTGCCCAAGCGCAGTGTTACCCAATACGGGTGGCAACAGTTACTACCGATGGTCGCTACCCGCACAGCAATGGATATCACTGATGGAGTCCTTTGACAAACTGTCGATTAACGAACAAATATCAGTGGCCAATAGTCTAAGTGCAGCCCTTAACGACGGCAGTATGACTGTGGAGGACTACCTGGCAGCCGTACCAAAAATTACGGAATCCGAATCCTGGCGCGTTGCCATGGCACCCCTATCAGATTTGTACAAAATCAAGGATTTCGTCGCCACAGCTGGCGAAAAGAAAGTCATTCAGGCCAAACTCAGCCAATGGTACCAACCGCAACTTGATCGACTCAATGCACTGCCAAACCGACGAGCCGATGAAGCGCAATTTAGGGCGTTCACAATGTCAGCTCTGGCCTATGGCGCTGAAGATGCGGCAGTGAGAAATTCTCTGGTCACATTGGCGAAAGCCTATACCGGGTTTGAGGGCGACGAGGCACTTCATCCGGACGCTCTTGAGTCTGATCTTAGGCGCTTAGCGCTCAATATCGCGGCGCAGGACCTCGGTCAGCCATTCGCCGATCTACTGTGGCGACATTTTCTGCAAGAAGACAATGCCCAACTGCGTCAGTATCTACTCTACGCAATGGCTCAGAGCCCTGATCAAGCCGTGGCAGCCAGCATGAGAGGCAAAATACTTTCTCCCCAGTTGCGCGATAACGAAATCTCCAATATATTTTACGGGCAGATGTCCCAGGTGAAAAACCGCCAGCACGCCTGGGATTGGTCAGCGCAGAACATGGACGGCATATTAGATCGAATACCCACCTGGAAGAAAGGCCAGGTACCGTTTTACTTCAGCTCTTTTTGCGACCGCGCTTCAGCCGACGCAATTGAAGAATTTTTTACCCCGATCATCGACGACCTCGAATCCGGACCTCGATATTTGGCCAATTCCCTGGAAACGATTCGCCTGTGTGCGGCGTTCGCAGATTTCCATCAAAACTAAAGAGGATACAAAATGAAAAAACGCGAATTCGACATCATTATCTGGGGCGCAACAGGTTTTACAGGGCGATTGGTTGCGGAGTACCTGGTAGACACTTATGGTGTGGAGGGCGACCTGCTTTGGGCCATCGCCGGGCGCAATCAGGACAAACTAGAGGAAGTGCGCCGATCTTTACTAAAGCGGAAAGACATCGAAAAACTTCCTATCTTATTGGCCAACAGCAACGATGCCAGCAGTATCAAAGAACTCGCGGCGCGTAGCAAAGTCATCTGCACCACGGTCGGCCCCTATGCGCTCCACGGCACCTCTTTAGTTGAAGCTTGCGTAAACGCCGGTACCGACTATTGCGATTTAACCGGAGAAGTTCAGTGGATGGCCAAAATCATTAAACAGTATCAGGACGCCGCCAGAAAAAGTGGAGCGAGGATTGTCCACACTTGCGGTTTCGATTCGATACCCTCCGATATGGGCACCTGGTATTTACAGCAGGCCATGATCGAAAAACACGGCACTGCGGCCATCCAGATCAAGGGACGAGTGGGTCGCACCAGCGGAGCCGCAAGCGGCGGTACTGTCGCCAGTATGCTCAATATGATGGAAGAGGCGAAAGACGATGAGTTTGTTCAGCAGGCTTTGGATAACCCCTACTCTTTGTACCCTGCAGGAGCCAAAGCCGGAGCCGACGAACCCGATCAAACTGACGCGCGATACGATTCAGATTTCAAGAAATGGACCGCACCGTTTATTATGGCTTCCATCAACGCTCGCGTAGTAAGACGAAGTAATGCTCTTCTGGGGTTTCCCTGGGGCGAAGATTTCCGCTACGACGAATCGCTGTTGACTGATTCTCGCTTTATCGCCAAAGGCGCGGCCTTCGCAACTTCTGCCGGAATGCGCTCACTGGCGGTTGCCCCTCTGAGAAAGCTAGCACAGCGGGTGTTGCCGAAACCCGGAGAAGGGCCCTCAAAGTCTGCGCGCGAAGCCGGGCACTATGAAATCTTCTTCCACGCCAGGCATCCAAAAGACGTTGGCAAAAATATGCGTGCGCGAGTGGCTGGTGACATGGACCCCGGCTACGGATCCACGTCTAAAATGCTGGCAGAATCGGCTGCTTGTCTTGCAAAAGACAAACCTTTAACCGGGGGAGGAGTTTGGACACCGTCATCGGCCATGGGTGCGCATCTACTGGCCCGCCTCCAAGACAATGCGGGCCTAAGCTTCGAAATTCTGCCTGACTAAGTCCGGTCACAAGGTAGTATTACACTGGAAAAGCAAATGGAAAACCCGTAAATTTGGCGCTGATATTTTACTAATAAGATTGGGGGAAAAGGCGCGAGGTGAATAAGTTTAACCTCACCTTCAGCGGCGAAATACTGCCGGGTTACGACCCGGCCAGGTCCAAGGCGACGCTTGCCGAAATTTTGGCACTGGATGACCCAACCCAGGTCGAACATTTCTTCACCGGCAACCCGGTAATCTTGTTGCGCAACCTCGATAGAAAGGCTGCGGCAGAAAGTTTCGCACAACTAAAAAAAGTGGGGGTTAATGTTGCGCTCGAAAAAATCTCCCTGGAAGACGGACCTGCAAAAAACACCCCGTCCCCCCCAGTAAGCGCAACGAAGAAAGTGCCAGAAACGGCACCTGCACCGGCCCCCAAGCCTCTCCCCGAGAATCGTGGCATGGATCGTGAGATCCGCGAGCAAAATATCGGCCGAACAGACCAAAGCTGGCCCATCAGCACCGCGGTCAATAGACCTTCAAGAGCCACTAAGCAAACGACAAAGCAAGCCACTAAAGAAGCGACAAAGCCCAAGGTCGAAACCAGCGCGCCCAGGAAACCTGCCAAAGATAGCGCACCGGCCGTAACAGAACAGGACAGCTATGAGGAGCAGCTCGCCAAAAAAGAAGCCGCTCTGAAGGAAGCCGCTGAGCGGAGAGCTTTCGCTCTACGCGAAGAAAAGCAAGCGACGGAAGCACTCGAAAAATACAGGGCTTTACTTCGGCAAGAAGAAGAGCAAACGGCGGCGGATGCGTCAGCGCTAAAAGCCCGAAAGCAACATGAAGCAGCCGAGTCAGCTCGGCTTGTCAAAGAAAAAGCAGAGCGAAAACGGCAGGAAGAAAATCGAAAAGCTCAAGTAAGGGAAGAGGAAAAACAAAAGGCGGCCGAAGAGAAAGCTCACCGAAAAGCCCAACGGGAAGCCAAATGGGAAGCTAAAACTGCAGAGGCGGCTAAAATTCGAGCCGAGCAAGTGCAGCGCAAACGTCTGGCGGAACAGCAGAAGGCGCTGGAACGCGAAGAGAAGAGGCGTCTGGCAGCGCAAAGGAAAGCTCGCCTAGCGGCGGAGCAGCAAGAAAAAGCAAGAATACTTGCGCAAAGGCGCGAACAGAAGAAGCGTGCCGAAGAGGAAGCTAAAGCAAAGCGACTGGCTAAAATTGAAGAAAAACGATGGGCGGCAGAGAAGGCCAAGCAAGCTAAAACAGCAAAGGCCGAGCAAAAGCGCAGAGAAATAGAGCTGGCGGAGGAGCTCAAAGCAGAGCAGCAGCGCAAGCATGCAGAAGAGTTCGCCAGACTAAAGGAGCAAAAAGCCGCAGAAAAAACTCGGCGCGAAGCACTAGAACGCGCATCCAGAGAAAGATCCACTCAAGAAGAACTGCGAATAGAGGCTTTGAAAGCAGAGCAGCGGCGGCTGGAGGCCGAAGAGATTGCCCGTGTGCAAGCAGAAAAAATGTATCAGCTCAAGCAACAGGATCTAGCCACAAAAACCCCTGAACGCAGGGCCAAAGTTAGACCCAGCAAACACAACCAGACAGACATGACCCAACACGCCTTGCTGCTGGATGACGCGGATAGCGTGGAACTCAATTTAGCGCGGAAAAACCCTGTCCCAGCACCCACTGCAAACGTTAGGTCTAATAGCAAAAAACCCAGCGAGGCCATTGAAGAGCAGGCTCGGTGCGATGCAAAATCAACAAAGACAAAAGCGCAAAGAAAGTCCGGTACTCCAAATTTCTTCACCTTAAAACCGTTTCGTCACACCAGCGAGATTCGCCAGCGGGCTTTGCGGTCGGCACAGATCAAGCCCATCGCATTCAGCGTGTCCTTTATCGCCTCGGTGGCTCTGCTGATCCTGTGTATACGTCACGTTATCTTGCCGCCGACTCTTATCAGCACTGGTGCTAGCACTATCGCGATCAATCAACATTCCCAGTTGCTATTGATAGTTGGTAATCAACTACTGATGCACGATCGCGCCGGCGTGGAAACATCTTCAACAGACTTTGAAGCACTGGAAGTCACTGCAGTTTCGCCGCCGACAACATTCGCAGGAGAAAATGAACTACTGCTAAGAGCAAAGGTCAGCACTAGGGGAAAGGATTCGACTGCCTGGCAACTCTCTCGCTGCAACCTGGAGAAACCTGCCTGTGAGGCCGTGGCTTTGTCCACCGAGGTCGGTAATATCAGTGATCTGGCCATAGACCCCCGCAGCGGAACGCTCTACATAGCCGACTCCTTATCACAGGAGATCTACAAGACAACCGCGGCAGGAGAGCTATTGGCTCGAGCACAAGCACCCGTGCCGACGAAAGCGCGAATACGACTTCATCAAGGGCTACTTTACTTGAACAGTGATGCCGCACCGGCTATCAGTGTTTTCAGACCCGATGAGCAGGCTTTCGGGGTACAGCTTGACGAGATCTTGCTCCTTCCACCACCGGCCATAAAGGCAGAGCAGTCAAAAGTCATCGATTTTGTGTGGTCCGCAGACAGTTGGTGGGTAAGCCTGTTGAATCCAGAGACACATTCAGCCGGTGTCTACCGATTTGACGACAAGTGGAATTTCCTGGGGCAAATCGAGCTGCAGGAAAATACCTTCCCCGATCAACTGCAAGCCTGGGCCGACAAGACCCTTGTTCTAGATAGCAGCCAAGCTGCAATTCAGAGATTTAGCGCCTCCGGCGGCGCTGAGGTCCCACTAAATTCCCATGCCATGAGCGAGTATCTGGACGCGCAAAGAAAATCACAGCAAACCACAGCCGCACTATGGCGTTTAAGTCTGGCCGCACTGTCTCTGATCGCGGTGGCGGGGCTGTGCGCGGGAAATCTTCATCGTTTGAGAAACTTGGTCTACCGAGCGGGAAAAGAGCAAGGCGCAGAGCCAATTTCCGATAGGGTGAAAGAGGTGACGTGGATACCCAAGGCCCGTTCTCGCGACATGCGCTATAAACAACTAACCGTCGCTTATATCGCCTGCTGCCTACTCGCCCTGGTTACTGCGGCGACATTGGCACAGTCCGCGCTGTTCGTAATAGCAATAGGAATCTCCATGGCGGGACCATTGGTAGGACTTTTCCTACTCTATTCAACGCGCACTGGACATATCGGTTTACTGGGCTCTCAACTACTGTTGGTAGACCATCAAAACTTTTACCACCTGGGCAGCGGGCCGAGAATTCTGTACCGGGAAAATTTTATTATGCTGGATGATATTTTGGTGTTTACCGGCACGAATTTGTTGCCGGTGTTCGATTCAAAGCAACTCCTGCAGACAATACAGCCCATTGCGACAGCGGGCATCAAAGTCGATAGAAAAACGCTGCTAATCAAGCTGCTACAGAGCGCGCATCCGATAGTAAAAGCCACTACTGCCAGTTTGAGTTGCCTGGCATTAGCGATGCTGGTTTTATTGGCTGCGTAAAAGAGCGATTAACAGCCTTCGAGCCAGAATCGAAGTTTGGGCGTCCTACAGCGATATATCGAGGCAAACACAGCGTGGATTGGATATACTGAGGGCAAGGCCGACGCGCATGCTGGCCAGGGCGAATAATACACACTCGGGCCGCCATTATAATGGATAGAAAACCACTACAGGGAACAACTGAACGACCGCGTTTTAGCGTCTCTTTGTTCGTCAGCTGCCTTGCCGATCTTTTTCGACCCTCCGTGGCGTTTAACAGTATTGTGCTGCTGGAACAGGCAGGCTGCTGCGTTGCCGTTCCCACCCAGCAAACTTGCTGCGCACAGCCTGCTTACAACTGCGGCGACTACGAGGCGGCCATACCTGTCGCTAAGCAGCTCATAGAAACCTTTGAGTCAGCAGACTATGTGGTCGTACCCTCAGGTTCTTGCGCCGGTATGATCAGTCACCACTACCCGAAACTATTGAAGGGTCAGTGGCGCCAGCGAGCAATTGACCTATCGGCTAAAACCTATGAGCTGAGCACTTTTCTCCGCGAGGTTGCGAACTTTGACATTAGTGGAATAGATGGCTCATCGCTCCGTAAAATTGCCTACCACGACAGCTGCGCCGGATTGAGAGAACTCGGTATTGCCCAAGCGCCCCGAAAGTTACTGGAAGACCTGTGTGGTACACCGCCGACCGACCTCGCACAAGGGCAGCAGTGCTGCGGTTTTGGTGGAACTTTTTGCGCAAAAATGCCCGCTCTTGCCGACAAAATGGTAGATGATAAGATCGATGCCTTTTTGGCCTCTGGCAGTGAAATTCTTGCCGGTGGTGACCTGGGTTGCCTGATGCACATAGCCGGTCGCGCCAAGCGCAGGGGCCAGGCGATTGAAGTGCGCCACATTGCAGAGTTACTCACACTCGATGTGTCCGGCGCCGCAATCGGCGAGGGAAAACCTTAATGGCACACAGTCAGTGAACATAGACAGCGCACAGTTTCTGGAAAACGCCAATGAGGCAGTACAACAACCCGACAAGTTAAAGCGGCGCGACGGTCTAGGCATCGCGTTCTCAGCGGCCAGAGACAAGGCAGTGCTCGAATACAGTCCGTTCGAATCGCTTCGCAAGCACGTCAAAAAAATCAGAGAGCACACACTTGATAATCTGGATCACTACCTCATCCAGTTCGAACACGAAGCAGTAAAAAACGGCAGCCAGGTTCACTACGCAAGAGATGGCGACGAACTCAATAGTGTCGTGCTAGACATCTGCCAGCAACATAGCGCGCGTCGCATTGCCAAGGGCAAGTCGATGGTCACCGAAGAAACTGAGCTGAACAAGTACTTGATTAGTGCAGGTCTGCAAGTGACCGAGACAGACCTGGGGGAGTACATCATTCAGCAGGCCGGTGAGAAGCCCAGCCATATTCTCGGCCCCGCCCTTCACAAATCCCAACAAGAAATTCGCGAACTGTTTTTCGAAAAACATGATCTCGGGGAGCGTGAACTAAAAACGCCAAAAGAGATGGTCTCGGAAGCGCGCACTGTACTGCGCAAAGACTTCCTGGAGGCCGAAGTAGGCATCATCGGTTCCAATGCACTCATTGCCGAAAATGGCTATTCGATGCTGGTCACGAATGAGGGCAATGGTGACTTATGCGCAAACCTTCCCAAGGTTCTAGTGATTTGTACGACCTTGGATCGAGTCCTACCACGCGCTGCAGATGCCAGTGCCATGCTGCCTTTGTTGGTGCGCTCTGGCATCGGTAAAGCGGTCACCAGCTATACCAGCTTTTACAGCGGACCACGCCACGGCGAAGATCCCGACGGCCCGCTGGAGACACACTTTGTCTTACTGGATAACAAGAGAAGCTCTATCCTGGCCAGCGATTATAAGGAAATGCTTCACTGTATACGCTGTGGCAGTTGTCTGACCCACTGCCCGGTTTACATTGGCGCCGGTGGACACGCTTATGGCTCAGTTTACCCGGGCCCCATGGGCTCGGTGTTGACCCCCCTGCTCACGTCCTTGGAAGAAAGCAATGCACTCCCAAACGCCTGCACCAGCTGCGGACGTTGCGCCGAAATCTGCCCCGCAGACATTCCACTCCCCGATTTACTGAGGGACTTACGGCACGAGGAATCAAAGCACCAATTGTCCAGCCGCCGCTGGCGACAAGGCATTAAACTTCACGCCTGGCTGAGCAAACGTCCCGGCCTCTATCATTGGCTTAGCAATGTCGTCATCTCAATACTCGCTTTTGTGGGTCGCAAAAACGGTGTCTTGAAGAAGCTTCCCCTTGCCAGTGGCTGGACCAACTCTCGCGATTTTCCGGCTCCGCAAGGCCCAACCTTCATGAAACAGTACAAGACACTGGAGAAAAAGCACCGTGACTGATAGCGCCCGCACCGAGATTATTGCGCGCGTACGTCGTGCCACTGCGGGCAATGGCGCTGAGGTAATTGCCGCGCAGCTGAGCAGCCTGGGAGCGGCACCCATACCCGATATTCCGCAGGCTCAATTTGCGGAGTTGTTTCTAGCGAACGTACTCAGAAATCAGGGGACGGCCATCTCCGTTCGCAACAAGTCGGACGCAACTAAAACAGTGGCACAGTATCTTTATCAAAACTATCGCACCCGGAAATTGGTTGCGGGAAATGATCCGAAATTGGCCGCAATGCCTTGGCGAGATGGCGGCGTGCTACCGCGGTTTGGAGCTGCTATAGAGGGTGATCTAGCGAGCGTCAGTTACGCCCGGGCCGGCATAGTCGAAACGGGCTCTATCCTGACCTGGACTGGAAAGTCAAACCCAGCGGCCAATAATCTACTAGTTGAGAATCACATTGTACTGGTCGACTTGGGTGACCTTGTGGCGACAATGGCCGATGCCTGGACAGAAATTGATGCTAGCCAGGAAGGATCAAGAAGACATCGCGGGATCAATTTCGTGTCCGGGCCTTCAAGCACTGCGGACATCGATTTCCAACTCATCATGGGCGCCCATGGCCCGCGCAGTTGGCACGTGGTATTGATAGGCGATTTACCCGACGACACTCTGGACAACGCCAGAGACATTGCCGGATTGATCTAGGACTTACGATTTCGTATAGCTATACTTTTGTCCACCCAGAACCGCCTCATACATCAAACCGCCCTTGGCGATCGTAAAAATAGCCATTCCCTTTCGATATCCCGCACTCACAGTCGAAGCATTATTGGAACCACCACTGACACCCGCCGATGCACCACCACCGGTATTGGCAGTAACCGATACACCTGCAGTAATCGCCACTGCTGTAGCCTGAGCACTGAATTCAAAATTGCCCGACGTAAATTCATTCAAAGCGCGCTCGTCTTCAAAAAACACGATCTGGCTAAAGGCCTGTGCACCCAGTTGAAAACCAATGGTGACCTGGCTCATGCTGGACGTTCCCAGCAAGGCGCCCTGGGCGTAAACCTGACCCTGACCATGTGCCCCCCCTAGACCGATACCGCCTTTGCCGATAGTGGGAAAAATCGCATAGCCGTAAGCGCCTTCAAAGTAAGCCGCACTCTCGCCGGCATTTTGAAAAGAGTCCATAGCTTCGCTGTACTTATCAGCCCAAGTCGGTGCAGCCAAGCCTGAGACCACTAAAAGTAGCAAAAAAATCTGAACTTTTCTAATCATGAGAAATTCTCCAATGCAGTAAAGAGTACGATGATTGATTCGTTAACGACCTAGCCGGTGTTTCGCATACCCGCAGCAACACCTGCGATGGTCACCATTATAGCCTGTTCCAACAAAGGTTGGGGGCTTTTACGATTCCGAAACAGTAGTTCCGCCTGTAAAACGTTTAGAGGATCTGTATAGATATTGCGCAGTTTTATCGATTCGCGAATCCAGGGCTGATCACCCAAAAATTCTTCGGCTCCGGTCACTTCCAGAACCACCTTTGAATCGTTAGCGAGCTGATCTCTAAGGGCAACTCCCAGGGGCCGCAGCCTTTCATCCACCAGTCGATCATCGTAGTAAGCGGACAACTGCGCGTCAGCTTTAGAAAACACCATTTCCAGCATGGCCAATCGTGTAGCGAAAAAAGGCCAGGTCCTGACCATTTCTCGCAGAGAGTCTCCCTCACCACTTTCCAATAATTTGCCCAATGCTGCGCCGGCACCCAGCCAGGCCGGCAACATCAAGCGATTCTGCGACCAGGCAAAAATCCAGGGGATGGCGCGCAGGCTTTCGATACCGCCACTGCCAGCACGCCGAGCGGGACGAGAACCCAGGGGCAATTTCCCCAATTCCTGCTCCGGCGTTGCACTTCGAAAATATTCTACAAAATTCTTTTCGCCTCTGACCGTCGCTCTATAGACCGTACAAGATTCCTCGGCGAGCTTATCCATTATCACCCGCCAGTCATAATGCGGGGCCGGAGGTGTCAGCAAATTAGCTTTGAAAATGGCGCTGGTATAGAGGGCCAGCGTCTTCACTGCCAATGAAGTGAGGCCCAGCTTGGCGCGTATCATCTCGCCCTGTTCGGTTACCCGAAGTCCGTGTGCGAGGGTTCCCGGTGGTTGAGATAACAGTGCCGCGTGTGCCGGCGCCCCTCCCCTGCCGATAGTACCGCCTCGACCATGAAAAAGAGTTAACTCCACGTCGTGTTCTGCGCACACTGCCAACAAGTTTTCCTGGGCCGTGTATTGCGCCCATGAGGCTGCCAACACGCCCGCATCCTTGGCGGAGTCGGAGTAACCGATCATAACCATCAGTCGACCGTTAATGTACTTGCAATAAGATTCTTCGCTTAACAGTGACTCAATCACCTGTTTCGATCTCGTCAGGTCATCGAGGGTTTCAAATAGAGGTGCTACCTGTAAATTAAAAGGACAACCGAACTCTTTCAACAACAACATGACCGACAATACATCGGAGGGCTGTCTCGCCATGGAAATAACATAGGCACCAAGGGCTTCCTCGGGCTGCGTTACCACAACCGCAAAAGTATCGAGCACTTCTTGAACCGACTCACTGGGATGCCAGGTCGCGGGAATCAGTGGACGCGGGTTGGCCAGCTCTCGTAACAAAAACGACTGCCTGGCGGGTTCGTCCCACTCCGCGTAATTACCGAGTCCAAGAAAAGGTGTTAGCTGCTCAAACACCTCGGTGTGTCTGGCGCTGTCCTGGCGAATATCATGACGCACCAGGTGCAGACCAAAACACTTAACCAGCCGCAATACATCCAACAGCTTGCCATCGGCAATGGCATCCATTCCGCAATTTCGCATTGACTGATAGCACGCGTGCAGCGGATCCCACAGTTGATCAACGCGCTCGACTGTATCCGAATCGAGCGGGTCCAGGCCGTCGAGTTCAGCTTCTATCGCCAGAAGTGTTCGCCTCAGCTTCTCTCTCAGTGGGCGCAGAATTGCACGGTAAGGTTCATGGGCACCACCGGCCAGAGCGCTCAACTGATCATCACAATGTGTCATCGACAGCTCATCGACCAAATGAATAACATCTCTCAAATAAAGATCAGCTGCCTTCCAGCGACTCAGTAGCATCACCTGCCGCGTGATCGTGGCCGTCACATTGGGGTTTCCATCACGATCACCACCCATCCAGGAAACAAACTTCACGGGGGCGGCCTCGATGGGCAAGCCCATATCGAAATTATCTAACAAAGTGCGATCGAGCCTGCGCAGGAACTCAGGCACAGCGCGCCATAGTGAATCTTCAACAACGGCAAAACCCCACTTGGCCTCGTCAACCGGAGTCGGCCGTTCCTGGCGAAAATCGTAGCCGTACCAAATCTGGGCTATAAGCTCACGTAAACGATTGTGAATTTGGCGTTCTTCCCGCGGCGTTAAACCCTGCAATTCAAGCTGGCTTAGACAGCGAGAGATCTCACTGTGTTTGTGAATGAGGGTTCGTCGAGTAATTTCAGTGGGGTGAGCAGTGAGAACCAACTCGATTTTCAAGGCGCTAAACTCTTCAGTGATCGCATCCGCACTGACGCCTCGTTCGATCAATTCCAGCACCGTAGAGGCGAGTGTTTCGGAGGCGGATAACAAAGGATCCATTTCTCTGGAAACCGTGTGGTGTTGATCCGCTATATTCGCCAGATTAAGAAACTGGCTGAACGCGCGCGCCACAGGCACCAACTCGTCATTTTCGAGATTTCGTAAAACCTGGAGGAGATTTTCCCGGGCCTCATCGTCGCCGTCGCGCGAAGACTTGGACAGTCCGCGAATTTGCTCTACGAGTTCGAGAAATTCTTCGCCCTGTGCATTGGCGATGGTTTCTCCCAACATACGACCCAAAAAACTCACATTACTTCTTAGCGATGAATAATCTGCTTCATCAGTTACCACTTTCAATCTCCCGGGCCGTTTTTAGATATGGCTATGCTACGACCATTGTCCGATGCGAGCCAGCAAATCACAAACGCGACTTGAATAGGCCCACTCATTGTCGTACCAATTGAGGACTCTTAAATAGCGATCACCTGTTACAGCGGTAAATCCGGCATCGTAGATTGAGGAGTGCGAGTCGCCGATAATATCCGAAGATACAATGGGCCTGTCGCTAAAGAGAAGAATCCCCTGCAGATCTTCTGACTCAGACGCCTCTTTCACGGCCTGATGAACCTCATCCACTGTCACCACAGTATCGAGTTTGACAAAAAAATCTACCACAGACCCATCTGGGACAGGGACTCTCGACGCAATGCCATGCAGGCGGCCTTGCAGCTCGGGAAGAACCTCGCCCACCGCTTTGGCAGCTCCGGTTGAAGTGGGAATAATATTCTCCGCCGCAGCGCGACTGCGCCGCCAGTCAGAATGAGGCACGTCAGCCAGGCGCTGATCATTGGTGTAGGCATGTACCGTATTGATAACGCCCTCGACAATACCAAATTTCTCATTGAGCACTTTAGCCATTGGCGCTAAGCAGTTCGTGGTGCAACTGGCATTGGATATAATCCGATGCTCTGGCAGTAAGCCGGCATGGTTTACCCCCAGTACTACGGTGTAATCAATCGGCTCAGCGGCGGGAACGGTCAGTATGACTCTCTTGGCACCCGCAGTAAGATGCATCTTTAATTGCTCGCGCTTGCGAAAAACACCGGTGGACTCCACCACGGCGTCTATGCCCATCTCATCCCAGGGCAAATCTGCTGGATTTCTTTCGCTCAGCAACTTCACTCGGCCCTTGGGCGTTACAAAGTGGCCGTCCTCCAAGGTAAGACTCTTTCCAAAGGGGCCCATGATGGTGTCATAGTTCAACAAATATCGGAGAGTATCGTAATCAAACAGATCGTTAATGGCGACTACATCAACACCCTCCACTTCTTCCAACACCCGAAAAACAGATCGACCGATTCGACCAAAGCCGTTAATTGCAACTCTCATCACGCCGCCTCCTGTTTCTGGTCCAGCTGTGCATAGAGCCTCACTACGTCGAGTAAGCGCGCCGCGTGACCCTGGTTTTCGTACCAGCTGAGTGATTTAATAATATTATTTCCCGCCTTGATGGTGCCCTTCGTGTCGAACAGCAGGGAGTGCGGATTGCCGATGATGTCCGAGGAAACAATAGGATCCTCGACAACATCGACGATGCCTTTATAAGCACTGATACTTTCGCGCATGAGGTTGTTGATATCCTCCGCACCGACCGCGCTATCTTCCATCACCAGATTTACATCCAGAAGACAGCCCTCATGAATAGGAACATTGAGGGCGGAGGTAATAACCTTGCCTTCGAATTGGGGAAGCACCTGCCCCAACCACAAACCCGCGTCGTGACTGTTGGGAATAATATTTTTTGCCGCCGAGCGACTGCGACGATAATCACTGCCGGCGTAGTCCTGAAGCGCCTGATCGGATGTATAGGAATGGACTGTTGTCATGGTTGCGCATTCAATAGCGAATTTTTGAGACAGAATATGCAGCAGCAAACACAGGGCCGTTGTCGTACCTGAACCGGCCGATATCATTTGATCACTCGCGCGTATTTCATTGCCGTTAATACCGGGCATAACGATGCGGTCGATGTGATCAGAAGGTAGAGTTCGCAACACAACTCGGGGGGCGCCATTCCCGAGGTGCCCCTCCATATCACTGCGCTGGCGAAACTTCCCCGTCGAGTCGATAACGGCATCCACATCAAAAATATCCCAGGGCATCTCGGAAGGTAAGTCCGTGGGCATTAGTCGCGCTTTAAATCGGGGGTTGACCAGAAAATTCCCTTCCAGCAGATGTCGCTCAGGATTATCAACCTCAGAGCACAACAAATAATGGAGAATGTCCGCCTTGCCGATATCGGCGATGGCTACAACTTCTATATCGTCACTCAAAGAGGCTAGATCGTAGAGCTGCCTACCCGTTTGGCCAAAGCCCATAATGCCCAGGCGTATTGTTTTGCGATCGCTCATTGCGCTCTCCTGTACTGATTTGTTGGCTTGTATGACTTACTGATCTTGCTAGTTCATCGCCTCGTGTGCCAGACGTTCAATCTCTGCCCAATTTTCGGCATCGACCAATTTATCTGCCACCATCCAGGAACCACCACAGCACACAACATTCGACAGAGCCAAAAACTCGCGGAAGTTAAACGGCGTCAAACCACCGGTGGGGCAAAACCGAACTTGGGGGAAAGGGCCACCCAGAGATTTCAATGTAGGGATGCCTCCGACTGCGACGGCTGGAAACAGCTTGAAGCACTCATATCCATAATCCAGGCCCAGCATAATCTCGGACGCGGTGGAGATGCCGGGAACAAAACCGACCTTAGTCTGTGATGCGGCGCGCAACAGGTTTTCGGTCAGACCGGGGCTGACGCAAAAATCCGCACCCGCTGCCACAGCTGCCTCAAACTCAGCAGGATTGGTAACCGTGCCTGCAGCAATCAACAAATTGGGAACCTGCGCCTTCACAGCGGCTATACACTCCAGCGCCGCGTCAGTTCTCAGGGTGATTTCAACCGCTTTCATCCCGCCTTTGGCCAGAGCGCGCGAAAGCGCAACGGTTGATTCGACATTCCTGACGGTCACGACCGGCAATACTCGACACTCGGAAAGTAGAGTTTGATCCATAAACAAATACCTCAATAATGTAATTTAACTACATTTTCAAAAAACCGAAACAAGCATAAGTAGAGGTGATTGCAGCCTAGGTTTGTTAAATCCACCCTAGTTTTTCCCAGAATATACCCATTTATCCGATTTTAATAGAGTCAAAATCGATAAATTCAGATAATTCCAAAGAGATGTGACTTAGGCTCTTGCAATATTTATGTTGTTTTATTACATTCTAAGATATAGCCATCTCCCACCTCGGAGCCACCATGTCCCTACTTGCGGATCTGCGCAACAGCCAGGCGAAACGAAGCAAGTCAGCCCACAAGCTGACCGCCTTTATTCTCAGTGACCCGAATTCCATTCTCTCCATGTCTATCGCCACGCTGGCCGGCGCAGTGGGTGTCAGCGAGCCTACCGTTAATCGCTTTTGCACTGGCCTGGGTCTCAAGGGTTTTCCGGATTTCAAGCTGAGCTTAGCTGCGGCTCTGGCAAGAACCCAACCCAGTATCACCCGAGATATTGAATCGGGAGACTCCATCAGTCATGTAGCGGCCAAGGTTTTTGAATCGACTCAAGCCAGCCTAAGTGCCACGCAAAACAACATCGATACCGCCGCTATTGAGAAAGTGGTAAATATATTTGCCCGCTCAAGATGCATTGTCTTGTGTGGGTTGGGAGCATCATCATCAGTGGCACTGGATGCCCAACACAAGCTGCTTAGATTCGAGACACCGGTCATTGCCCACACAGACCTGATAAACCAGCGCATGACCGCAGCCGGATTAGCGCCGGGGGATTGCCTGGTGTGTATCTCCTACACTGGGCGCACCGGAGCGATGGTGGAGGTCTCCGCACTCGGCAAAGAAGCCGGCGCCACGATTATTGGCATTACCACAGCAAACTCTCCCCTGGCCGCCGTATGTGATGTAACACTAGCGGTAGAAGCGAGCGAAGATACCGAGCTTTACACCCCAATGACTTCACGTATCGCGCAACTGGTGCTGATCGACGTGCTCGCGACCTGCCTGGCACTCAAGAAAGGCCCAGAATTCTCGGCTCATCTGGCCAAACTTAAGCGGAGCCTTAAATCCACTCGCAAGGAAAAATAGCCCGGGTGTTTTCGCTTACAGCTTAGCCGGGTGAGTAAACAGCCAGCGATCCACAAACTCATCGCTGCGTTTGTTCAGCCAACGGGTGATAAGGGCCAACACCAACAAGGTGAACGCTATGCGCATCCACAACACACCCGAATGATGCGCGCCAAGCAACATCATTAGCAGCGTATCTTCAATTAAGCTGTGGCACAGCGCGAGCATCGTCAACGAAGCAAATATATCCCGCCGGGACACATGGCCCAGCTCAGCTTCGCGAATCAGTAAACCGCCCCCAAAGGACAAACCGAGAGTCATACCGACTATAGTCATCGTGGTCGCCTCTCGCCCTATGCCCATTAGCCGCAGAACAGGCTCGAGGGCTGCGCTCAATAGCTTCTCGATGCCCAGCAAGCGAAGTATTTTTAGCCCACTCAACAAGCCTGTGATTATGAGCAATATCATGAGCAAATTCTGAGCCTGGGACACGAGCCAGGCTCCAAGGGTCGTATCACGCACTTCAGGCACCCAGGCCAATTCGTTGGACTGCTCCAAGAAACCGCCGATGCTATAGACCTGGTGCGCCAACCAAGCCAGCAGCAGCGCACCAGCCAACCGTATGGTGACAGTCACGCCCAGCCGAATCCCCGCCCGCTGCGCGATACGGGCCTCAATGGGCAAACCATGGGATATCAGTAAGAGAATAGACAACACCGTTACCTGTGCGACGCTCAGGGTTTCACTGTGCGCCACATCGAAGAACACCAGCATGCCGGCATACAGATTGGTCATGATGGTGGTTGCCCACACGATACCCATCGATTCCGGCAGGCCAATCAACACCATCGCCGGTGACAAGAACTGGCTTAGGTAAACCAGCATGCCCAATTCCTCCAGCGCTTTAACCACTAAGATCGTGGGAATCATAATCTTGTACAGCGTCCAGGTGACGACAAAGATCTCACTGGCGAGTTCAGAGAAAACCTGTCTTGAAGTAGGACGCATCAAACCGGTTTGGTAAGAGCGGTGCGTACGTCGTTTGGCATCGGCTGGCTAATCCTCAACATACTGATCCCGTATCCTTTGGACTTTGACCGCATCGTTGCTGAAGATCCACTCCACTCCGCGGTTCAACTCTCTAAACAGACAATTTTTGGAACTGATAAATCCTGTGCCAATGCGCTGCCCCTGACTCACATGACGATCCTTCAAGCGGTTGCCGAGCAACAGGTAGTGTCCAGTCAAACCCCCATAGCACTGGTCAATAGCTGCCTGGCTCAGGCTTCGCACGTTAGTTTCGGAGACCGGGAGGCAATACCTTGGCTCGACAAAACTGACACGACTAAACAGCTGTGGGTCCAACGCGAGAAAATGGTAATGCACTCCAGGCGACAACTCGCCCAAATGATCCCTAAGGACTTCTGCTTGTTGCTCGGGCTGTGGATAATGCTCGTCTTTTATTTCCAACATCAGGTGCGTATTGCCGCCAAACTCAGCAACCAACTCCGACACAGAAGGAATTAGGGGCATTTGGGCTCTCAATTCGGTAAACGTTAAATCTGCGACCTCGGTAGAATCTTCAAACAGTCGACTCCCGCAACTATCGTGAGTCACAACAGGCACTAGATCTGCCGTCCAGCGGATGTCGCACTCAATGCCCCATACGCCATTTACCCTTGCATTGGAGAAGGCAGTCAGGGTATTTTCGATGACGGTAATATTGTCATGCTCACCTCGATGCGAAATAACCTTGCAGTTGCGCAGCGCAGATTGCGAAGGCTGCGGTTGCACAGAGGCTGCCATGGCCCAATCCGCCATTTTCATTGCTGCGTTTTGCAACATCTCTCGCATCGACATATTTCCCAGCACGCTCCAAAACCAAATAATAACGCTAGCGACCAGAAAGTGTTAGCCGAACTCGGATTCTGATGAGCAATAACAACATTTCAGCAGTTAAAACTGACGGAGAACCCGCCGCAACGGGACCCCGAGAAGTGATCGCCTGGGCCTTTTACGATTTCGCCAACTCTGGCTACACCACAGTCGTGCTCACCGCTATTTACGGCACCTACTTCGTTGCGGTTGTCGCCGGCGGTGCGCCTGGCATGGCCGATGGCACTGCCACTTTCCTGTGGACGCTGGCCATAGCAATAGCCAATCTATGCGTTCTTGTATGCGCTCCGATTCTGGGAGCTATCGCTGATTATCGCGCAAGTAAAAAGAGATTTCTGTTGTTTACAACCGTAGTTTGCGTTTTCGGCACGGCTTCAATGGCGATCGCCGGTCCTGGGCAGCTTGTGCTTGGGATGACGTTATTGATTGTCGCCACCGTCGCATTTTCCGCTGGTGAGAATCTAATTGCTGCGTTCCTACCGGAAATCGCGTCACCCGATAACATGGGACGAATTTCAGGCTACGGCTGGAGCCTAGGCTACTTTGGTGGCCTGCTCACACTCGGCACCTGCTTAGCCTATATCAACTGGGCCACGGGCCAAGGCCACCAAGCCTCAGAATACGTACCGGTGACGCTGATCATCACCGCTGTAATATTTGCGCTGTCAGCGACACCTACTTTCATGTATCTGCGCGAACGAGCCACACCACGTAAACTACCTCAGGGCATATCCTACTGGAGCCTGGGCCTGGCCGAAGTGACCACCACTGTGCGCAACGCGAGACACTTCAAAGACCTGTTTCGCTTTATTATCTGTCTCACTGCGTATCAATCTGGTGTCGCGACGGTCGTCGTAATCGCGGCTATCTACGCACAGGCGGTAATGGGATTTGATTCACAACAGCTCATCATTCTGATTATGGTGGTGAACCTCACCGCCTCTATCGGCGCCTTTCTTTTTGGTATCGCACAGGACCGCTATGGATCCGTGCCGACCTTGGCCGCAGGCTTACTGGTCTGGCTGGCAGCGATCGGGGTGACCTATCTCGCCGAAAGCGCATCCGATGTCTGGCTGGCCGGAAACTTAATGGGCTTGGCGATGGGTGCCACTCAAGCCGGAGGACGGGCCCTGATAGGTCAGCTAACACCGGTCGAACGCAGCGCGGAATTTTTCGGTCTATGGGGCTTCGCAAGTCGCGCAGCGGCAATTATCGGACCTCTGTGTTACGGGGTAATCAGCCATTTCAGCGATGGCAATCACCGGATGGCAATGCTGTCTACCGCGACGTTCTTCCTAATAGGGCTGGCACTATTATTTACCGTGGATGAAAAACGTGGAATCGCCGCGCGTAACAGTGACACTGTGAAGTTGGCATAGCCGCAACATTCGGAACTGATCTATCCGAAAAAGTTAGCCTCCACTCCATTGCCGCAAGGGTCCTTGCAAAAAATCTGGCTGAAACCAAACTCCGGCCGATCGCTCCTGGTGTACTCCACAGCCATTGCATCAAGACGTGCGACATACGCCTCTATATCGCTAGCTTCAAACGCGACGTGATCAAGGTAGTGCTGCTTGTCAGAAGCAAAATGAGCATCGCTTTCCAGCAGATGAATAATCGGCGAACCACCCCCATAGAGCCAAAAACCCCGCACCCCAAAATCAGGTCTTGGGCCGTCTTCGAGTTCGAGTGTCTCACAGTAAAAATCTTTTACTTGCACCAGCAAATCATAAGGCGCGGCGATATTAATATGGTCAATCTTCATTCACTTTTATCCCCATTTTCAATCGAACTGTCCGCGTCCATGGAATGCATCCAATAACGGCGCGCGTTTCGAAATTGATACGCTAACGCCAAAATGGCGAGCGCCAGTGCCGCCACCGCCAGCAGGTGCGAGCCTTCGAAAACCCAAAGAAGAACACCCATCAACACGAGGGCCACCACCACCGTGATCGAGATAGAATAGTCGCGCCACGAAGCCGCAGTAACGCTTCGGAAAAAATAATGATTGGCCGGGTCAGCTCTAGCCCGACGCATGACCAAATGATTGGCCAGGGTCGACAGCGCAAAAATACCGGCTAGAAGCACAAACCAGGGGCCCAGCAAATCTGGACCCATAAGATCGATCATTCCAAATTCCATCAAACCGATATAGAAAGGAATGAGCGTGTCTTCCATGGAGGGAAGCCAGCTAAAGCGCAACACCGCACTGACATAGATGATCCAGATGAGCAGCATGCCCATAAACATCACAACAACCTGCATCCAACCCAGTGTCGCATCCCAACCACCGGCAAAAAGAAAATCGCTGCTACGTATTTTGGACCAGTACAATTCCAGCGCAATAGCCTGAATAAGGCTCAAGACCGTGATAATAATCGACGGCAACAATTCCCGGGCGCGCTCCTGATTACGATCCACCATTATCTCCTGCTAATCCATGCAATAGAATGAATGTAACGCGAAACTCCGAGCTTGCCAATTGTACGGCTAAAAACCTATCTCTATTTACCTTCTGCCTCTGCCTCTTCCTCTTCAGCATGTAAAACGGTACCCACCGGATTGATCGCGACTTGCAACGTCGACTGCGTTTTATACCGTTGCGGCAAAGCGGGGATGGTCAGCACGCGCCATATACTGATGATCGCCAGTAGCGCCAGGGCAAAGGCCATCAAGAGAAAGAAACTCTGCAGACCGAAAACTTTCATCCAAAATGCCACAGTAATGGGGCCTGTGATGGAGGTCATCCCGGATAGCAACACCATCGTACCGCTTGCGGGCACAATTTCTTCGGGGTGCAAGTGGTCGTTGGTAAGCGCTGAGACAACTGAGTACATCGATAAGCAAAAGCCTCCAAATACAAAAGAAAGAACATACAACCTGGCTGAGGCCTCTGTTTCAAAGCTGGCAAACACAGCGGCAATAACCGCGACAATGCTTGAAATACCCAGGACCCAACGTCGGTCCACCATGTCGGAGAGTTTCCCCAACGGCCATTGCACAACCATACCACCGGCCATTATTGACGCCATAAAATAGGCCACTTCAGCCACCGTAAAGCCTAACTTGGTAGCATACACTGCGCCCATACCGAAGATGACGCTGGCGGTCCACTGGTTTAGGATAATACCCATCACCCCCATAGGCGCCCTGCGCCATATATGAGCGATACTCACCCGATCTGTTTGCTCAATAGGTGGGGCGGTGACCACCGTAAGCAGAATGGGTACCGCCGCCACACTAACCATAACGGAGATCACGATAAATAAGGTAAACCCTGCCGGGTCAGCAATGGTAAGCATAAACTGCCCGGCAAAAATTCCAGCTAGCAGTATTACCATGTAGATAGAAAGAACCTGACCCCGGGTCTCGTTGTCGGAGGCCTGATTCAACCAGCTTTCAGCCACAACATAGATTGCCGAAAACGCAAATCCCGTCAACAGGCGCATCGCTGCCCAGGTCCAGGGCTCTACGTAAAGCGAGTGCACAAGGATCGTCACCGACGCAACGGCAGACAAAGCCGCAAACATTCGAATATGACCCACTTTTTGTATCAATCCGGGAGCGAGTAAGGAGCCACCGAGAAACCCGGCGAAATAGCAGGACATCAATAGCCCAATCAGCGAGTCGTCAAAGCCCTCGAGCTCCGCCCGTATGCCCAGCAAACTTCCCTGCACACCCACCGCGAGACCGATAAGGGAAAGCCCTAAAAACAATGGCCAAATTGAGAAAATAGTTCTAACTGACATGGGTGAATACGCAATAATAAAAAGCGCCTCACTCTACACCGCAAAACCCTGAAAAAAAAGCGTTATGGATATGCATTATTGTCCACTAAAAATGCGTGCAAAGATCGCTAGGCTGCGCTGTTCAGAGCGAATCCTATGGTGCACAATGCGGAGGAATCTGTCGCCGTCACGCGACAACCGTAAAACAGAGCTACCCGATGCGCCTTATCCGTTTACTACTAGCACTATGCCTTCTACTGCCTGTGTGTTCGCTTGCAGCTGGAGTCGCTGTTGGAGACATCGCGCCCGAGGTTGAATTGATCCAGTTGCCAGAAGATGGCAGCAGCGCAAGCCTGAGTTCTTTGCGGGGCAAGGTAGTCTACCTGGATTTTTGGGCCTCCTGGTGCGGCCCTTGCCGACTGTCTTTCCCTCAATTGGAGGCGATGCGAACAGAACTAAGGCCCAGAGGCTTCGAAGTGTTCGCAATTAACGTTGACGAGATTAAAGAAGACGCTCTGAGATTTTTGGCCGAACTGCCCGTCAGCTATCCCGTGGTGCACGATGCGGCGGGCGATACCCCTGCCAAGTGGGGCATTCTAGGAATGCCCACGGGCTTTTTGATTGATCGCGAAGGCACGGTTCGCAAAGTTCACACAGGTTATCGTAAAAGTGATGGTGTCGCGCTTCGCGCAGAAATACTAAAACTGTTGGAGGAGTAAATCAGTGCGTTTTGTCTTAATGCTTGTCGCTGCGCTTAGCCTTGGAGCCTGTGAAACGGTTCAACCCTGGGAGAGGGGCACTCTGTCAAAAGAGGAGATGGCATGGCAGCCGGATCTAATGGAGTCGAATCTGCGAGGCCAGATTCACGCTAGTAAAGAAGCATCATCCGGCGGATCGGGTGCTGCTGGTGGTGGATGCGGATGTAACTGATGGCTGGCTCAAAACTGGAGCAGCACCCTACCCTGCTGGCACTCACATCCAGTGCCTTACTGCTGCCGGCCTACCAGAATGCCCAAGCAGATGCGCCACCGGATTTCACCGAGGTGGGCGTGCGTTACGGTCAATATCAGGAAGACGATGCCAGGGCTAGTAAAACGATTAGTGGTTCCAGCGAACGCTACAAAATAGACGTTACCCAATTTCACTTGACCACACCGGTCAGCGACAATTGGTCGTTGGCACTGGATGTCCAGTATGAAGATATGAGCGGCGCTTCCCCCTGGTTTGTAGGGCAGAATTTCGAAGGCGACCCTAAAGTTATTATGAGCGGAGCCAGTATTGCCGACACTCGCACCGATGTCAGCCTAACCACACGCTACTACTACGACCGCGGCAATATTGGCGTGAGTTACAATCGCTCTGAAGAAGATGATTACGAATCCGATGCGATTGGCATCGAGACCTCCTTCAATGATGCCGCTGGCCTAACCACCTATAGCGTGGCAATCAGTGCCTCAAGCGATGACATTGAACCCACCCAGGGCACCACTCCTACCAACACGCTAAAGGATGAAAAGGATATTCGCTCTGGCTGGGTTGGCGTAACCCGCATCATCAGTAAGCGGGGAATATTACGATTTGGTTTGGGCTACACCTACAGAGAGGGCTTTCTAACCGATACCTACAAGCTCAATGATGCACGCCCGGACGAACGCAAAGAGTGGACAGCAAGTACTGGCTATAGACACTTCTTTATCAACGCCAATGCCGCACTGCACGCAGACTACCGCTACTTCAACGACGACTGGGGCATCAGCTCCCACACGATTGACCTGGCGTGGCACCAGAACATAGGTCACCGCACTCAAATTGTCCCCTTTTTGCGTTACTACACTCAGGACGAAGCCGACTTCTTTTCCAATGCTGTGGATTTTAGCGAGCGTTATTATGCCGACGACTATCGCCTGTCTTCTTTTGGCGCCATCTCAGGTGGGCTGCGGTTGAACTACAGCTTTAGCAATTGGCGTCTCAACTTGAGCTCGGAGCGCTATAGCGCCAGCGGCAGTGTGGGCAGCTATGGAGGAGAAGAATCACCAGGCCTGGTTAAGTACTGGCGCTATGGCATCGGCCTGAATTACCTTTTCAAGTAGCGGCTGCGGTTATCGTGGAGCGCATTGAACAACAGTTCGTCGCCATGGGGGGGCTATGCCGACTCAAAATTGATTGTGACGACCCCTCTTTAGCGCAGAAGGGGATTGCCGCCAGCCAAGGGGAAGTTTTCAGGCTGGAAAAAAAGTACAGCCGTTATCTGAAAGATTCGATCACCCAGAAAATTAACGCGCTGGCCGGAACGGGTGAAGCGCTGGACATCGATTCTGAAACTGCCGGGCTTTTGCAGTACGCCGACACCTTATGGCGCCACAGTGACGGAAGCTTTGATATAAGCTCGGGAATCCTGCGACAGGCCTGGAATTTCAAAACGGGCCGAGTACCGCTGCCAAGCGATCTCGAACCACTGCTTCGGCTCATTGGTTGGGAAAACGTAACCTGGAATGCAGCATCGGTTTATCTAGGTATCCGCGGTATGGAAATAGACCTTGGCGGATTTGTAAAAGAGTATGCCTGTGACAGTGTTGCCCGTATATTGCGCGGCATGGGCTTAAACCAGGCTCTTGTTGATCTTGCCGGAGATATCGCCGTTACCGGGACACAACACAGTGGCGACCCCTGGCTCATCGGCATACGCCAGCCCAACCGAAAATCAGAGGCCATCGCAAAAGTGGGAATCTCCCACGGTGGTTTAGCCAGCAGCGGTGATTACGAGCGCTGTATAGAAATGAACGGGAAGCGCTACGGCCATATTCTAGACCCGAAAACGGGATGGCCTATAGAGGGCCTCACCGCCGTTAGCATAATCGCAGATCAGTGCCTGGTGGCAGGCAGCGCAGCCACTATGGCGATGCTAAAACCACAACCTCTCGCGCTGGAATGGCTGGCACAGCTGGGGCTACCCTGGTTCGCTGTGGATAGACATATGCGATGCTATGGGCAAATATTTGAAACCTGATAGAGAGCAAAAGGCTAGCCAAAAGGTGGCGGTATCTCCTGGGCTTCAAAAAACGTAGCATTCACACCCTTGGGTGGATGCGCCCCCATAGCGGCCTGAAAAACGACCATGTGCTCAGTCTCAAAGTGGGCTTTCAAGGCTTCCAATGTATCCCAGTGTTCGGTCACTCTGATCGTTGTCGGATTACTCATCTCGACACTGAAGGTATAGTCGTCACAGCCAGCTTCCGCAAGGCTTGCCACCTCCATCACGCGCACAGCTTCAGTCAGGGCAAGAATATCCGCTTCAGTACTTTCTATTACAGCGTTTACAACAACCATTCCATTTTCCTATTAGTTTAAACTTTGCTTTAAAATTAGCGCTCAAATCAGTTTTCAAATTGGCTCCCGAATTCCTTCACACCGGGCCAACTTGTTCAAGCAAAAATAATAGTCTAAATAAATTTTGTATGCTCCTTCTTTTTCTCCCTATACTGAAAGCAATGACCTAACAATAGATCTCGAGGGTATCGCGATGAGCAAATGGAACCAGTCGCTAGGCGAAGCTGACGAAGCAATGCTGCGGGAGGCACTTGAACTCGCCCACATCCCCGCTTTGCTAGCAGCTCTTGTTCACTTCAAGGGTAATACCGATCATTTTAAACAGGTGCAACCTCAATTCGACATCCTGGGGGAAGAGCAAGACGGCTTGAACGAGGAGCAAAGGCAAGTCGCACGGGAAATGGCCTTTGATACACTCAAGCAGTATCGAGATACGGGATGTCAGGACCTTCCTCGCGCCTCAGATACGGACGTTACTGACACCATGGCACTCATCACAGGCCAGGACACTGCTCAGGCCATAAACCCGTTCCTACGGGAGGAACTCAATCTTTTCGGCGAAGACGGTCGCAAGGTGACGATTGACACACAGCAGATGGATGAGCACTACAAAGTCATTATCATCGGCAGCGGTATGTCCGGTATTCTTGCGGCCATCCGATTACAGCAGCAGGGTATCCCGTTTGAAATTATGGAAAAAAATACCGACATCGGAGGCACCTGGCACGAAAATACCTACCCGGGCTGCCAAGTCGATTCCGCCAATCATTTATACAACTATATGTTCGAGCCCAACAATCAGTGGCCAGGTCACTACTCTGGCCAGGCAGACCTCTATGCCTATTTCAATGGCATTGTCGAAAAATACCGTCTTCGAGAACACATCCGCCTCAATACGTCAGTTATATCCAGTACCTACAACGAGGAAAATGGGCTCTGGCATGTTGAGACTGAATCCGATGGCAAACGTGAGACCCTGCTAGCCAGCAGTCTCATCAGTGCAGTGGGGCAACTCAATATTCCCAAATTTCCTGAGATAGAGGGGCTCGATTCCTTCGAAGGAGAGGCGTTCCACTCAGCGCGATGGGAACACCAGCACGACCTTAGTGGCAAAAACGTGATTGTCATCGGGACTGGCTGCAGCGCGGTTCAATTTGTCCCTCTTATCGCTCCCCAGTGTGGCCAGCTAACTGTTGTTCAGCGCACTCCGCCGTGGCTTCTACCAGTGGATGAGTATCACCTGGCGATGACAGAACAGGAACTGTGGCTGTTTAGAGAATTACCTTTTTACGCTCGCTGGCATCGCTTCTATCTTTTCCGTGGCCAGGCTGTGGATGGTTATCTCCCCCTGCTCTATGCCGATGAAAACTGGGAGGGAACAAACGGTGCGGTTAGCGAGGCCAATGCAATGTTTCGCGAAGGGCTAATCGAGTCCCTAAAAGAACAGGTCAATGGAGACAGCGAACTGCTTGGAAAACTCATTCCAAATTATCCAGTGGGCGGCAAAAGACCGGTACTGGACGATGGCTCCTGGATAGGCACTTTGCAACGGGAAAACGTTACGCTGTGCACCCAGGGGATCGAGAAAATCGTCGCAGAGGGCGTTGTTATGGCAGACGGTTCCTTGCAACGCGCGGACGTCATCATCTACGGAACCGGGTTTCAGGCCGATCAATTCCTCACGCCGATGAAGGTTATCGGTAAAAATGGCGCGGAGTTGGTCAGCCAATGGGGAGGTGACCCACAGGCTTATAAAGGGGTGGTGATACCTCAGTTTCCGAATTTCTACTGTTTGTACGGGCCCAACACAAATATTGTGGTGGGCAGCAGTATCGTTTTCTTTGTGGAGTGTCAGATGCGTTATATTTCCGGCTGTATCAAGCTACAACTGGAAAATAGCTACAAAAGCCTGGAATGCAAACCAGAACCGCTCGCGCGTTATATCGAAGACATTGACGCACTGAACAAACAGCGCGCCTGGGGCTCACCCATCGTAAGCAGCTGGTATAAAAACGATCGAGGCCGGGTCACGCAAAATTGGCCGGGAACACATTGGGAATACTGGCAGCAGACCTTGGCCCCCAATCCGTCAGATTTCGAGGTAGCGTGAGGTATACCAACGGCTGCAGGCCTAAGCGCCTCGAACCACTTTGGGTGGCGTTGAAATAATGTGGATGTTTCGTCGTGTTGGTGCCCTATTGCTTTGTGCACTCACTTTTTCAATATTGCAAGGCCACACTACATTTGCTCAGGCTAGAGGTAGCGACACCCTTTGCGAAACTGAAGCCGGCATCCTCGGCAAAACTGTCGCGATGGAAATGGTACACGACGGTGAGTCGCGCAAGTTTCACTTACACCTGCCCAGCGCATATGACTGCCTCACCCCTTTGCCTCTCGTTATCGGTGTCCACGGTTATGGGGGTAATGGACCGGATTTTGAAAAAAATACAGCCACAATGTTTGAACATGTGAACGAAAACAATTACATCGCCTTGTACCCCACCGCCATGTCTGCCAGCCCAGGCGGTGCTACCTCCTTTAACGACCTGGGCAGTCGCCATGATAGCGGACCCGATGGCAAGACCTGCAGTCGGCCCAGTACCGGCTACTATCCCTCTTTTGATAACTGCGGTGCCGCTGAAGAGAAACGCGAGTGCAACTGGGGTACCAGCTGTGCGGATGACCTGGGCTTCTTTAAGAAACTAATCGCTTTTGCAAAAAACAACTACGCCGTGGATTCATCGCGAATCTATATGTTGGGTTTCAGCCAGGGCGGGCAAACCGTCTCAACTCTCGCCTGCCCGCTGCAAAACGAGGTAACCGCCGTGGCTGCGATCCATGGGTTGGCTGCGAACGGTTATACCTGCGGGCCACAAAGCAAAGTGTCTTTGTTACAGATATGGGGGACGCGGGATGAATGGGTGCGAGCCGACGGCCGCCCGAGCGAAGACGCTGTGCAATATGACGCGGCGGATGAAGCCGCACAAGAATGGGCTAGTGCCCAGCACTGCGATAACGAAGCCAAGCAATACGGGGCCAGTGAAGGCAAAACCAGTGGTTGGTCCTGTGAGTCCCACTCTGCCTGTCAAACAGGCGCCGAAGTTGTGACCTGCAGCTGGCCGGGTGGGCATGTGTGGCCACGTTCCCAAGAGCTGGGCAACTTCGGCTTAAACACGATTTGGGAATTCTTTTCGGATAAAACCAAATAGCGATTGAACGGGCGAAAAAAAATCCTTTGCGAGCCCTGGATGGATTCTTCATCCTAAATTGGCAGTGGAATAAATACCGAGGACGCCGCCTGAACCGCTGAGTTAAAATGTCGATGATTCGCGTCACCTGCTATTTTAGCCATCATTTCCTGCAACACAATCAACTTGCCGAACAGCCGTTCAAAACTCAGATTATCCGTTACTCCACGATACTCACTGGTTATCAGAAAATGAGCTCCATCGCTCTGACGACTATTTTTAAGCCGCCATAACAAAACCTCCACATTGTGTGCGCTAGTGATGAGCCGTTTCGAATCGAGTTTGTCCAGCATAAACAATTCCGCATTGTAACCGTAGGCATAGCGAAGCATGCCCCCCAGCCCCACTGACAACGCAAACACTCGATCGCCTTTGAACCGCGGATCAAACACCAGTTCTAAAGCGACTATTTCCTGACGATAGCTCAGCTCCGCAAATTTAAGTGCACCTTTTTGATTCTGTAATTGGTTCAAGCGGGACGCAATGGTGTTAGCAGGGCCTTTTGCCAATTCACCGGGGTTGCGCTTGTACAGTTTGGCCATCAGCTCTTTGACGAGCAGGCGACTTTCATCGATAAACTGGTCGGCGACCATATCAATATCGGACTTCGCAAGATTCTTCACCTCAAAGCCAGAACAACCTGATAGCAACGATGAGAGGAATAGAAGCACAGCCAGCGGCTTCAAATATGAATGCACAGCGCCCGCCCCCTACTGCATATCGAAGGCATCAAAGTTGGGTGCTGACATCGCCGTTTCAAATTTCTTATAGCTCCAGGGCCAGGTTGACGGGATACCTTGGGCATCAAGATACCAGCTGCTACAACCCGATCCAAAAATTGTTGTTTTGGCCGCCTCTAAACGATCCGTATCATACTGATCAAGCGCGGCTTGCGTCGCGCTAACGGCCGAGCATGTACCTGATAATAATTCTTCTATGAGTTGCCAGATGTAGTTCCATTGCAACTCAGCGATATCGATCAGGGAAAAGTTTCCAACAGGGCCGCTCGGACCATTGAGCATGAAAAAATTCGGGAAGTCTGGTATGGAGACTGCCAGATAGGCCCGTGGGCGCACTTTCCATGCTTCCTCCAGGGTAGCACTATTGCGCCCCGTGACGCTCATCGGGCGCATGAACATAGTCGGATTAAACCCGGTGGCCAACGCAATAACATCCAGCTCGTGCAACTGTCCGTCAACTGTTCGAATCCCGCCACCTTCAATACACTCAATGCCCTGCGTCACCAAATGCGCATCTTTATGCTGTATGGCTCGATAATAATCGGGGGAGAATATCAAACGCTTACAAGCCGCACGATAGCTTGGACGCAGCGCCTCCTTTAGCTCGGGATCTTCAATACTCGACTCGAGATTCTCAAGAACAACAGCTTCTATCTCAGCCATTTCTGTCGAATCCGGGCTCACCACCCCGTTGGTAAAACGCTCCACGTTAGCAAGATACTCAGGATCATTTCTAATGCGCATCAGTAAATCTCGATCAGCTCGAAATGCGGCTCGTTGCGCCTCACTAAAAAAGGGATTTTGTACCGGCATGATCCACTGTGGCGTCCGTTGAAAATGTTCCACTGACGAAGCTCTACCTGCCAGAGCCGAGACAATCTGAACACCGGTAGAGCCATTGCCAATGACGCCCACTCGCTGGCCATCAAGCGGCACACTGTGATCCCAGCGTGAGGTATGAAATATTTCTCCGGAGAACGCCTCTATCCCATTGATAGAGGGGACACTAGGATGGTGCAACACTCCAGTGGCCGCGATAACAACGTCGGCGACATCCTCTACACCCGTTTGACTGCGCAGATACCATCGCCCATCGCGATAGTCGCAGCGGGTAATTTCCTGATTGAACTGGATAAAATCATCCAGCTTGTACTTGAGCGAGGTACTGACAAAATACTCCTGCACCTCAGCGCCAGGCGGCAACTGACGGGTCCAGTTTGGATTGGGTTCGAAAGAGTAAGTATAGGAATGCGACGGCACATCGCAGGTTAATCCGGGATAGGTATTCTCACGCCAAGTTCCTCCTACCCGGTCTGCTTTCTCGTAAAGACAAATATTGCGCTGACCGGCCTCCAGCAATTTTATAGCGGCAAGAATTCCGGCCATTCCCGCGCCGATAACAACGAAGCGTAGTTCTTTTGATTGATTATCTTCTTTAACCAACGCCTTGCACTCCCTCTATTTCAATGGGAAAAGGCTAGCACAAGCGAAGAGCGCAAGCAGTTTAAAATTTTAGGCTGCAGTTCAATTGTCAGGCATTGCCCTGGGCCCTGCGGTATAATGTTTAATCAAACACGTGTAGCGCTGAATCAAACAGCTCTATCAAAAGGCGAATCTATGAATTCAAACCCCTATCTCAAGGGCAACTTTGCCCCGGTTGAAGATGAATTAAGTGCTCATGATCTGAAAGTTACCGGTGAAATTCCAGCGGCTCTATGCGGCCGCTTCTTGCGCATCGGACCCAACCCTGTTGCCGCAGATCCAGACAACTACCACTGGTTTACCGGCAACGGCATGGCACATGGACTGCGGCTTCGCGACGGTAAGGCAGAATGGTTTCACAGCCGCTACGTGCGCGATGACGACGTGGTTGCAATAAAAGGCTGGGATCCCGTGGCAGGTCCTATGCCCGATTTTCCGCTCGGGCCCGGCGTGGCCAACACTAACATCGTAGGCATGGCCGGTAAGACTTTTGCCATTGTAGAGGCAGGGAATCTCCCGGTTGAACTGAATTACGAACTGGACACCGTCGCGCGCAGTAATTTTCAAGGGACTCTTCCCGCTGGTTTTAGCGCTCACCCACGAGTTGACGCCGACACAGGAGAAACCCATACCGCTGTATATTCGCCTTTTTGGAAGCATATTCAATACGTACTCATAGGCTCTGACGGTCTGGTAAAAAAGACCGTGGATGTGCCCACGCCGGGCAGTCCAATGGTTCACGACTGCATGTTCACCAAAAACTATTTCATTTTGTTCGACTTCCCAGTGTTGTTTGACGAACAGGCGCTCACCAGCGGTGCGCCCTTCCCCTATACCTGGCAACCTGAGTACGGCGCACGGGTGGGGCTGCTGCCCAGAGCTGGAGACGTCGACCAAGTCACCTGGCACGAAGTCGAATTGTGCTACGTCTTTCACCCCATGAATGCCTTTGAAGACGAAAAGGGAAGCGTTGTGCTAGACGTGGTTCGACATCCGAAAATGTTTGCCACTGATCACCACGGGCCCAACGAGGGAGCGACAACGCTTGACCGCTGGACCATCGATCCCAAAAAAACTCGCGTGACAGAGACTCGCCTGGATGATCGAGGGTTGGAGTTTCCGAGGATCAATGAGCGCCTGCAGGGAAAGCCTTATCGCTACGGATATTCCAGCGTACTCTCGGACGGATTCACCATCGGCTCGATCACCAAGCATGACCTCCACAAGCAAAGCATCGAATCTCATAGCGACGGAGACGATCGCGCATTTATGGAGCCCGTGTTTATTCCCAAACACACTGATGCAGCAGAGGACGAGGGATGGATTATGTCCTATGTATACGATCGTAGCACCGATAAAAGTGATGTAGTGATTATCGACGCACAGGATTTCAGTGCTAAGCCCTTAGCGACAATACACTTACCGCGCAGAGTCCCGTTTGGCTTTCACGGCAACTGGGTGGCAGACGCATGAGTACCCGCAACAGTACCTTTACCGATAAGGTTGTTGTCATAACCGGCGCTTCGGCCGGAGTCGGTGCCGCCTGCGCCAGAGAATTCGCCCGTCAGGGTGCAAAACTGGTATTGGCGGCCCGCGGCGAGCAAGCGCTACAAAAAATCGCTGCGGAATTAACAGCGCGCACAGAAGTTATGTACGTGGCCATGGATGTCGCCAATAGCGATGCCTGCACAGCGCTTCTCGCCCAAGCCAAAGAACGATTCGGTAACATCCATGTGCTGGTTAACAACGCTGGTTTACACGTTAGAGGCGATGTCAGGAAAGTCGCACCGACGGATATCGCGAACATGGTCGACGTCAATTTGCGCGCACCTTTATTACTCACCGCTGCTGCTATTCCCTATCTCGAACAAGCCGGGGGCGGCGCAATCGTCATGCTCGGGTCACTGGCGGGACGAGCACCCATGCAGAGCGCTGCGACCTACGCAGCTACGAAAGCCGGCATGCGGGCATTCACTTATGGTTTGGCGGACGAGCTTCGCGGCAGCAATATCAATATTGGAGTGGTCTCTCCCGGACCGATCGACACCGGCTTCATCATGGATGAGATTGATCAGGTAGAGGATATCGTTTTTTCACAGCCCATGAGCAGTGCCCAGTCAGTTGCAGACGCAGTAATCGCTATAGCGAAGGGAGAAGAGATCGAAATTTGTATGCCCGCCACTAGCGGCAGAGCTACCTCCCTGCTGTATTTATTTCCATCCTTAAGACGCTGGCTGCGACCAAAACTCAGTGCGGCCGGTCGAAAGAATAAAGAAAAATACCGTCAGACTCAATAGTGCGCATTACAAGGCGATCCCCTAGAAAATGTACAACGGCGAGAAACTTAACAGCATCAGCCACCTGATAGGCGCGGTATTCGCGCTTGTTGGCCTGGGCGCACTGCTTACTGTGGGCCTTCAGTCTGGCGACATAGGGGTGCTCATCAGTTTTACTGTGTTTGGGTTGACGCTGGTTTTGCTGTACACCATGTCGACCTTGTACCACAGCTTTCACCCACCAAAACTTAAACAACTGTTCAAGCTGTTTGATCACATTTCTATTTACTTGCTCATTGCGGGTAGCTACACCCCCTATATGTTGGTCAGCCTGAAAGATGGCAGCGGACCTACCATTATGATGGTCGTGTGGCTATTGGCCAGCCTGGGAACATTAAGCGAAATATTTTTGTCGGGAAAAGCCGTAAAAATTGGCCAGGTACTTATCTACCTGGGAATGGGTTGGGCCTGCGCATTTGATCTCGAGGGATTGCGGGCCGCGCTGTCAGAACCGGGTTACTTCTGGCTAACCGCAGGGGGTATCTCCTATACAGTGGGCGTGATTTTCTATGTTCTGGACAAAGTGAACCGACTTCAACACGCGCATGGTATTTGGCACTTTTTCGTCCTGGCAGGATCGCTGTGCCATTTTATTTCAATCATCAGCTACGTGAGATAGCGGCTATAGATTGAGATCTGCTTTCATGAGTAAAGCTCTCAGCACACGACTTCCCTCCAGGCTCATCCCCTTTCGTCCGCTTTGGTGAACGTCCACGGCAAATAGTATGGCTATCGTCCAACTAGCGCCCAACTAGCGCCCAACTAGTGCCCATGCTCCCATAGTAGCAACTCTTCACACGGGAATGGGTCTGTTTGAGTGTGTGCTGTGCAGCCATCGGAAAATTCGATCCCGCTTAACCGATATTTTCATTATACAGATTGTAGCTAAAGCGCTAAGATTATCCGATTCCCCAACCAATATCGGGAACGCAGGTGGGCAAGCCGCCTATACTTAGTGAGTTTTATGTAACAGGAGAGTAGACATGTCCCTAAAAGACAGCCAAACCGAACAAAATCTGAAAGACGCCTTTGCAGGTGAATCACAGGCAAACCGCCGTTACCTTTACTTCGCTGCAAAAGCAGATGTTGAAGGCTACAACGATGTAGCCTCAGTTTTCCGCTCAACTGCTGAAGGGGAAACTGGGCACGCCCACGGGCACCTGGAATACTTGGAAGAAACGGGTGACCCTGCAACAGGCCTGCCAATTGGCGCCACTTCGGACAACCTGAAAGCCGCTATTGCGGGCGAAACTCACGAGTACACTGATATGTACCCGGGAATGGCCAAAACTGCGCGCGATGAAGGCTTCGATGAGATCGCTGACTGGATGGAAACTCTGGCCAAGGCAGAACGTAGCCACGCCAACCGATTCCAGAAAGCACTGGATAATCTAGACGACTAGCAACACCCCAAGGCGGCGCTGTTACGGCGGCCCGCCTCATTTCAGTTTGTGACCAACCGTTTTACCAACCGCGTTTACTAAAAGCTTTTATTAACAGGATACTATTGTGAAAGAAGGCAGCCTTGAAGCGCCTACACGGCACCCGATCGAATGGAGAACAGAACAATATTGGGACAAAGACGATCTCAATCAAGAGTTGGAGCGTGTCTACGACATCTGCCACGGTTGCAGGCGCTGCGTAAGCCTGTGTGATTCCTTCCCCACTCTTTTCGACCTGGTGGACGAGTCGCCAACCCTGGAAGTGGATGGCATACCCAAAGAGGATTACATCAAGGTCGTAGACCAGTGTTACCTGTGCGATCTGTGTTACATGACAAAATGCCCTTATGTCCCACCGCACGAGTGGAACGTTGACTTCCCCCACTTAATGCTCCGCGCCAAAGCTATCAAATTTAAAGAAGAAGGTGCAAAGCTGCGTGACAAAGTACTCACCAGCACAGACGCCGTATTCCAACTGGCTTCGATCCCGCTGGTGGATGTTACGATCAACGCGCTCAACAAGAACGACACTTTCCGCAAAGCGCTGGACGCAGGCTTTGGCATTCACAAAGACGCGCCCATACCTGAGTTTCACAGCAATACCCTGAGAAAAAGGGTTGCGCCGATGGTGCGCGCAATTCAAGCCCGCGCAGTGGGAGAAACTACTGGAAAAGTAGCGCTCTACGCGACCTGCTACGGCAACTACAACAGCCCCACTCTGGGCGAGGACTTCATCAAGGTCTATCAACACAACAACATCTACATGGATATCGTACCGAAAGAAAAATGCTGCGGCATGCCCAAGCTGGAACTTGGCGACCTGGAAACCGTCAATGCGTTAAAAGAGGCCAACATACCGGTTCTAGCTGCATTGGTTGATCAAGGTTACGATTTGATCGCGCCCATTCCATCGTGCGTGCTTATGTACAAACAGGAACTCCCTCTGCTCTACCCCGACGATGCCGATGTTTTAAAGGTACAAAAGGCGTTTTATGACCCCTTCGAGTACTTGTGGTTACGCCACAAAGGAGGCGAGTTAAATACCGATTTCCCCCAGGCTCTGGGCAACATTTCCTACCAGGTTGCCTGTCACCTTCGTGTACAAAACATTGGCAACAAGACACGGGACATACTTAATCTGGTCCAGGAGACAGAGGTTGATGCTATCGAGCGCTGCTCCGGACACGATGGTACTTATGCGGTCAAATCAGAAACCCACGCCAAATCGGTAAAGATCGCCCGCCCGGTTGTCCGCAAGGTTGATCAAAAGGATCCGGACTATTTTTCCAGTGACTGCCCAATGGCCGCCACGCACATCGCTAATTTGTCCGACAAAGTAGACAAAGCCATGCACCCCATGACGCTGCTGCGAATGGCCTATGGCTTGTCGAGTTAAGCACCAATAGAAACAGGAACAGGAGATACCCATGACAGCATTATCACGCACCGACCTTTGGTCACTGGAAGAATATTCCCAGGAGCGGCAAGTCTTCCGCGCCAAGGTTATGGAACACAAAAAAAGCCGCCAGTTGGCACTGGGAGAAAACGCCAGATTGTATTTCGAGGATCTTCTAACGATTAGATATCAAATACAGGAAATGCTGCGCATCGAAAAAGTGTTTGAAGCCGACGGCATTGAAGAAGAACTCGAGTCTTACAATCCGCTGATACCCGATGGCCAAAATTGGAAAGCGACATTTATGATAGAGTTTGACGACCCCATCGAGCGCGCAAAGCACTTGTCCAACATGATTGGCATTGAAGACAAAGTGTGGATGCAGATTGCCGGCTGCGAAAAAGTCTACCCTATTGCCGACGAAGATATGGAACGAGACAACGAGCATAAAACCTCATCCGTTCACTTTCTTAGATTCGAACTCAGCCCCACAATGATTAACGCGGCTCAAAATGGCGAAGCTATTCTCGCAGGAATTGATCACGAGGCCTATCCGATAGATTCCTTCGAAGTTCGTTCGGATATTCGTGAGTCCCTTTTGAACGATCTGGATCCTATGGCCATTAACTAGTGCCTATCAGGACCCCGCATATGCCGGAGCTGTTTCAATTTTTGATTCTGCTTCTGCTCAGCTGAGCCACACTATTATCAAGCACGTCCAGTATCGCCCAAGAAACCATGGGTGCCTATTATGAAGATGCGCGCCAAAGAATTGATAGCGGCGATAGTCCCGGTGCGCTCATACAGCTAAAGAACGCATTGAAGCTAGACGCCCCAGCATGTTCCATCGCTAATGCTCAGTGGTGAGATATACCTGGATGATAAAGACCATGCGGCTGCGGAAGACGCCTTTTCAGAAGCCCTATTGTTAGGTTCCGACAGGTCTTACGTGGTCTTGAAACTGGCACAGCCCTATCTTCAGCAGGGCAAATACCTGAATGTGCTGCGCGAGCTTAAGCTGGAGCATTTTACCGGCCCAGCGAGGGTTGAATTACTGGCTTATCACGGTGAAGCCTATCTGCGCCTTGGCCTGCTGTTGGAGGCCGAGCGGCTCGATCCCAAAGCGCTGAGGTACATCACACTTGCTAAGATGAGCTTCCTACTAGTTTGCCCCTGTCACCTGAAGCTGTCGTTCGCTGGTTTGAACCAAGCGTTTCATGTGGCAAAAAATGGAGGCGCATTGCCGAAAAAAAAAGCTATTTATGGCTTTGCTTGCTGAAACGATGATCAAGTTCACAGATAGCCTGCCCGAGCACGCAAACTATGAAAAAAACTTATCGCTTCACCTCGAAACTCGTCAGCTTTCTATCCCAGGTCGCTTCGGTCACCCCGATTTCTCGCAATTTGAATTTCTGAACCTTGTTAGTCGGCGTGTACGGCAAGTTTTCTACAAATTCCATATAGCGGGGCACGAAGTAGTGGGGCGCATTGGCATTAATGAATTCGCACAGAGATTCGTGGGACTGCTCAGCACCTGCACGCAAAACAATATTGATCTTTACCTCGTGCTCACTCTCCACCTCTTCAGACACAATGCCAAATACCGCTACATCAGCAACATCTGGATGGCGGCGTACTACGCTCTCCACCTCGAGGGTAGATATATTTCTTCCCGCATAGCGCAGGGCGTCTTTCTTCCTATCGACAAAAAAGTAGGCCCCGGTTTGCGGATCCTGCTTCGCCATATCTCCGGTCAGGTACCATCCGTCGCGATAGCCCAGCTCGGTGGCCTCGGGGTTATTAAAATATCCGTTGAACAAAACGTAGGGGGCAAGCGGCTTAATACAAATTTCGCCCGGGTCCCCAACCTTGACCTCCTGGCCGTCGTCATCGCGCAGAGAAATTTTAGTGTCAGCAATTGGAAAACCCAGGGAGTAAACGGGAACATCCTCGCGGTTTTCAAGTTGAGTCATAACTAATTGGCATTCACTTTGACCGAGCCCGGTTCGCAGCAGTTTAACATTGAAGCGCTGCTCAAATTTGCCCCACAAATCCGGTGGCATCGGCACTATCTGAGCAACCCTAAGAGGCGTTTTAGCATCGTCTTCTCGCGCTGGAGCATTGGCCAGAAAAACGCCCATGGCGCCAATTGCAAATGTCTGCGTTGCCTTAAAGTGCTCCACACGTTCCCAGAAGTCAGTGACCGAAAATTTCGCCTCTATGACGCAGGGAATGCCCTCTATCAGGGCGCGAAAAATGCTGGTGATCCATGCGGCCGTATTAAACAAAGGCAAAACACAGTAAATAATATCCCCTTCGCGAGAGTCGTATTGAACACTGCAACCTTCGACAATTGCGCGCACCCAGACATTGTAGCTCTGCATGACACCCTTGGATTTTCCGGTAGTACCGGAGGTCCACAATATGGCGCAGGTGTCCCCGTAGTCCAATTCCCCGTCGTCGAGTTCAACAGGTTCACTGGCAGCCAGGTCGCTGTAAAGAACAGCATCTGACAACTGCGATGCCTGCCCATCATCAATCAGTATCTTGCGGGCAATGGCAAGCTTCGGCGCTATTTCGACAATCCGTGCTTGGTACTGAGCGTCAGTCACCAACGCCTCACATTCGCTTCTTTGCAGGGTATCGAGCAGCCATTCGCCCTTGTAGTCGGTGCAAATCGGAATCCAGATAGCGCCCAGTTTGTTGATAGCCAGAGCGAGTAAAACCATCTCCACCCGATTGCCCATCAGCAATGCTACCCGGTCGCCTTTCTTCAAATCCAGCTTTAAAAAACCGGCTGCGAGACGAGAGGTGATCTGCTCTGCCTGATCGAAGGTAATACTGACAGCATCAGTTATTAGAAACTGAGTGTCTGGACTCTTTTGAGCTTGCCGAGAGAGCATCTTTGAAAAAATTCGGTCGCTAGTGTCGTGTAGATCCAGTTTATTCACGATATGGACGTCCTGTATTCTGTAATGGTGCCGCTTAGATTCTTAAACTTTGCGTTACAGACAGTTTAACCCGCAAGGATAGACAAGCTGAAACTTTGGACAGCGAAATGTTAAACCGCAGCAATAAAGATCTTCGGACGGAGTCACTAGACCAGGTGGTCACAGACGGGGCAGGTTGAACTTCCCCCGGTTTAATGGGCACTCAATAGGACGTTACTATCTCGCTACTATGGCCTTGAAGGAGTGTTCGATGAGCAGACAAACATCAAAGACATACACCGGGGAATGCAAACTTGAAGTCCACTATTGAAGACCTCATCTATACACCGAAAACAGCATTAATCGTAATTATCGACTTCTGACTGGGTGTCCTCGATGGCTTCCTGATCAGTATCTTCACGCACATCCCCAGGAGCCACATCTGCAGTTTCATTGGTGGGCATTACGGTTTCTTGGTTGCTATCAGCTACTACATTTACAAGTCTCGAATTGTCATCGGGGCTGAGCGTGGACTCCAAGTCACCATCCGTATTGACACCGCTGAAGTCATTGAGCGCATCTTCCTCGGAACCAACAATACTTTCAGGGTCAGGAATAAGAGCCTCTGAAGCTTTGATGCCGATATGGAAGGCGGCGAATCCGGGCAGAACCACTTGGTTTACAGCCATGCCAATCACTTGGCCATCGTGCGCGGCCACGATTTCGTTTCGAATGTTGGTGATAGGATCAGTAACCACTCCTAGCAGATCGCCAGTGCGGACGTTATCCCCCAGCTCCACTTTTCGAAACAGGATACCTCCGAGGTCAGCCCTGACCCAAGTGGAGTTGTAATACACAGGCTCGGGATCTCCCCACCTACTCCGCTTTTTCAACATACCCAATTTGTGCATCAGGGTCCTAATACCTTTAACACCGTGCTCAACAGCGTCCTCCTGCAGGCGCATGGACTCGCCGGCTTCCAGAGTCACGGCGGGGATTCCTGCATCGACGGCAGCGCGGCGCAAGGTGCCAATGCCACCGCTACTTTGCAGCACTACGGTAGAACCAAACCCCTGTGTCAGCGCAACGACGGCGGGCTTGGTAATATCCGCTCTGAGCTGCGGCAGGTTAGTACGGTGAAACGACCCGGTGTGCAAATCGACCAGCGCATCACAGTGACTGATTACTTCGGTGAAAAAAGAGTAGGCAATCCTAGATGCAGAGCTACCATTGGGATTACCTGGGAAAGCGCGATTGAGATCACGTCGATCCGTGAGATACCGAGAGGTCCGCCGAAAACCTTCAAGGTTAACAATGGGGACACCAATAACGCTACCGGCCAAACTTTCCGCCTCTAGCTTGTAAAGCACTCGCCTGACGATCTCAATCCCGTTTAATTCATCGCCGTGGAGCGCAGCGGTGAGACAAAGCACTGGTCCAGGTTTGGAACCATTGACGATGAGAATGGGAGTGGGACTGGAGATACCCTCAAGGGATTGGCTTGGAGTCCAGGAAAGTCGCGTAGCGGTGGCAGGTGGAACCTCGGTACCGAGTATGATCATCGGAACTGCTGGTGTCTTCTCCTGTGCTATAGCCGAGTTGCTTCGCTCGACAGGGACCTCGTTGTCGACCGTGGGTGATGGCTTATCCACCGGAACCTGAGCTCTCTCCGCGGCTTCGAGATCGATAACGGGATCGTCCAACTCCACTTTCTTTGCCTTGGGCAGAGATTTCTCTTCGAGGACGTGTTCGAGAGCGTCGGTGCCTTCCGAATTAGTCGAAACAACATCGGTGCCTGGGTTCAACACATTAGTTGCAGCACTTTCGGCAAACGCCTGAGGCACTGAACCGCAGAACAGACCAATGGACACCGCGGCAATAAGCGCAAAAAGACGTACACTCACAAAATAATGTTGTGAAATCTTCTCTAACAAAATCAACACCCCTAAACTGCACGCTGATCCGTCAGCATGTCACCACCGGTAGCTTACCGCATTTTGATCATTTTTTTGTCTGACGACTGCAAAAAGTAGTCCTATACGCGAGCTCAGCCGTGAGCCATTTCTAGCATCTAAAGCATGGTCTGGATTTCCGAAAACCAGTACACAACAAAAAACATCATCACTACTCCGCAGGCTAGCATTGCCGCGCCCTGCTTGTCTTTGCTCGCTGTGCTGGAGCTGCCCTTTGTGTGAAGTTCATCGCTCATTGCTATAGCTACTACCCACCCCAATCACCCCGGTAACCCCGGTAACCCCGGTAACCCAATCCAACGCCCTGTTGCTGCAACCGTAAACCAGAGCAGGCCATAAAAATACCGGTTGCGAGCAACAGAAGCAGCCCGGCTAAGAATAGCCTATGTGCACTGTCTTGGACTCCTCGACAGCTATAACCTTTAAACCACCATCCCTGCAATCGGCCATCCCCAACTGCAACAGCGCCACTCGATAGGGCTGGACTCACCATCGAGGTCAATACATGGGCAGTTTCAATCCAGTTATAGCGGTAGAAAGACTCATGGAGCATAGTGCTCCAAGGTGTATCGTCTAACCAAACCGCAAGACGATAGATGAGTTCGTTCACAGCAACTATCGATCGCCAGGAACGGAGCCGTCCTTAGGTGCACCCGTGCCCGACAATCCCATAAACACATTGCCCCCCATCTGGCAATTTAATGTCACGACCATTGGCTTTACAAGCGGGTTTACTGCGTTTACTTCTAGCCTGATACCCGCGCACTTTTATCACACTGCCGATGGCCCCAGTTTTGCGGTTGATGCCCGCAAGCAGCAAGGTATTGGGTGTGCCACCCCCAACCATCCAAGCAACAGTGCTACCGTCGGGCGCTAAGCAGCTAAGTGTATCCAGGCATGGGGGTTTATCCACTCGATTTTAGTGACCTTGCCTTTAAGATTAACGGGAGAGTCCTTGTCAAACTCCACCGAAAATGCGCGGTGCGCCAATGCATGCCATGAACCCGCCAGCGCCACCATAAGAGCAACTAAAAACGCAGAGATTTTTAAACCCATCATTAGCTTCCCAATTCTTTGATGCGAATACACCATTGTGTGGCTTTTGTACTAGAAGTACATTATCGCTAATCTACAGCATGATAGTCTTAGAAACCAAACTGGGAAGATAGATTCTTATGCCGGACCACCGCGCTACAAATATAGCAGAACTAGATACGATTCTGAGCAAGCTCTTTACCGCCGAAGGCGTGCAAAGCGGGCTGTCATTTAAACCGGGCTCCAGCGATATCATCATTTCACCCTTCGGCAAGTGCGGCACCACATGGATGCAGCAAACCGTGCATGGGCTGCGAACTCGGGGGTCAATGGATTTTGGCGAGGTGAGCGAAGTGATTCCGTGGATCGAGGCTGCACAGGATATGGGCCAAGACCTGAACGCACCCCAGGTCGCAAGCCCAAGAGCATTTAAAAGCCACCTCCCCTGGGACCAGATACCCAAAGACGGCCGCTACCTGTGCGTAGTGCGCGATCCTGTTGACGCCTTGATATCCTTGTACAAGTTTTTTGAAGGTTGGCTGATAGAACCCGGCGCGATAGAGTTTGAAGACTTCGCCTACAATCAATTCATGGCCAGAGAAGCGCCCAAAGGTTATTGGCATCATCTGTGGACCTGGATGGAACAAAGAGACAACCCGGATGTACTGCTACTGTGCTATGAACACCTACAGCTTACTTTTTCATCCACGCTACCCAAAATCGCCGAGTTCATTGGCGTTGATATGGATGAAGAGTTGGAAGAAATCGTTAATCGGCAATCGTCGCTCGACTTTATGCGTGAGCACGGCTCACACTTTGACGACCACTTCCTTCGGCTGCAACGGTATGACGCCATGGGTGTACCCAGGGACAGTTACTCTTCTAAAGTGTCGTCGAGAGAGGCAAGTCGAAATCGCCCGGTGCCCAGCGAAAAACTCATTGCGGACATGCAGGCCAAATGGGAACGCGAAATCACTCCACGAATAGGTTTCAAGAACTACGAGGCTTTAAAGAATTGGTTTTCCACCGCAAGCTAAATCGTTTTCTTCTGCGCGACCGGACCGCATCGAATTTTACATGGCATTACGGAACAATCTGACTAGAATGAATGAGGCTAATAACTATTATTTATAAATAGCAGAAGATCAAACCACCGCGAAAATATTCAATGTTGAAGATTCTCAGAACCTGTCTATTCGCAGCCCTGTGGTGTTTCGCCAGCTTTACCCAGGCATTCTCGAATTATGATATTCAGGCCCTGGCCGCGTTGTAGCCTTCGGCGATGTCCATGGCGCATTTGAGGACTGGCGCACACTGCTCGCCGAACTGAATATTATCGACAGCAAAGACAATTGGTCCGGCGGCAATATACACCTCGCCTCATTAGGCGACTTGATAGACCGTGGTCCGGGCTCGCAACAGGTTGTCGAACTGCCTATGAAATTGGATGAGCAAGCTGATGCCGCAGGCAGCGCGGTCCATCTTGTATTGGGAAATCACGAAGTCATGGTGATGAGTGGCGATCTTCGCTCTGTGTCCGCGGCAGAGTATGCGGCGTTTGCTCAGGATGAAAGCCAAGCAGAGCGAGATTCTCTTTTTTCAGAATTCATCCGCCACAATCCCATCAACCCTGAATCAGGCGAAGCCACAGCGCGGGAGAAGTTCGACAACAGATATCCGCCAGGGCTTATCGCGCTCAGAAAAGCGTTCTCACTGCAGGGCAATATTGGCCGCTGGCTAATCCAGCAACCCCTGGCGCTAAAAGTAAACGACAAGGTTTATATGCACGGGGGAATCGCCAGCAGCGTTAGCGAAGACAGCATAAACAGCAGAGCAAAAACCGAACTCAGAAATTTCCTCAATGCCACGCAGACCCTTCGAGCTGCTGGTGTCATGCCATGGTATGTGGATTACAACGACCGATTGTCGTTTTTAAACGCACGCGCCGAGGAATTTAAAGCGGGCCAACCCGACAAGCGCTGCGGATGGGTTTGAACCTCTTAAAAAATCCTTTGAGGCCCAGGAATACTTCGTATTCAGCGAAGAGAGCCGCAACTGGTATCGAGGAACGGAGGTATGCCACCCCTTTGCCGAGTCGTTCAATACAGAGCGATTCCTCAAGCGTGCGGAGACTAAACAACTTGTAATGGGCCACACACCCACACGCGGAGACGTCATGGTCCACATGGACGATCTGGCCATTCGTCTCGACACCGGCATGCTGAAAAGCGTCTATAAGAGCCGCGCAGCCACACTTGTATCCGAGTCAAATGACGACTGCGTCCACTACCTCGGCATTGTTGCGAGGTCCCAGCCGGTTCCCGAAAATCGAAGCCTGTCCCGCCGCCTGTCAAACATGAGCGACTCCGAACGCGAAGCTTTCATGCGCAGCGCTACAATTACCAAAGTCGAACAGATTGGTACTGGCGTGACAAAACCAAAACGGGTGACTCAGGAAAAGGACGGCATCACCAATCCCGGCATCGAGAAAAAATCAGGCTATTCATCGCCGGGTGTGATGCTGGCTCGCAAGGAAATGATCGTGGCTTTTAGAGCGCTTCTATCGTGATTAACTAACATTGAGTTGGTGGAGGATGAATGCGATCGAGCGCACTGGCCCAACATTGTCCTACGGGGTAAAGGAACTTCATATCCGGTTAAAACCGATGGCCGAGTAATCGTCGGCTACGAGTAAACGAGTTACAGCGCGCTCTCGGCCTGTGTAGCTACAATGCGCAGCAAGTCGCCCATTGCGTAGTTTACATCGGCGGTATGTAAAGTCCCGCCCAGAATAAGCTGCACGATCTGTGGTGTCGCCGGCGGTGTGGCCTGCGGATTCTCAACGGTGCTGATACCCATAAATCCGTCGCTTTCACACGCTGCGGTATGCAGGTTGGGATAAAAAGCCCAGGGAGTAGTGACAAATTCGGGAAGAGGAAATTCAGTGGCGGAAGTAAGCACGTTTTCAAGGATTCCTGGAGTGCCACCGAGCATTGTCGGATTGACACAAGGACGCGGCTGATCCACTAATTCTCTGTTAGCCACATCGCCGGCAACGATGCTATCAAACGCGACAATACAGCCGGTATCAGTACCCAGAGTGCACAGCGGAATATTCTCAAACGAACCGCCCACTAATTGTCCTTCCGGCACTTGAAGAAAACCGACTGGCCCCAGCAACAAAGCCGAGATCATTCGCTCACGCAATTGTGGATCATTATCGAAGCGGCGTTTCATCAATTCAATCAACATGTGTGAACCCTGTGAATGACCTATCAGGACAAACGGCCGGTCGCCGCTCTCGAGCAAGTATTGACTAAACGCTTCATCGACATCCGCAAACGCTGTTTGATAGAACTCGCTCTCGAATAGGTCCGCTCCCAACGTGAAGGTATCGAATGTCATCTGGCGATACAGCGGTGCGTAGAGATCACATAATTGCGTAAAACGCGCGGCCTGGTTGTAAAGCGGCCGTAGCACCCGCTCATTATTCACGAGATCTTCCGTGTTACCCAAGCCTTCAGTAAAGTCCACGGTTGGGTAAACATAAAAGCAGTCGTACTCAGGATCGATAGCCTTAACGTGTTCCATGACTTCAAAACTGGTATCGGAGTATATGTAAGTCGTAGTTTGGTCCAGGTCTAGACAGAGATTAGGCGTCAAACCCGGTTTGCAAATCCATAACTCATCCGCGGCGTAGGGTCCGGGAACTGCCGGTGCCGATTCGTTTCTTGAATTGCTGCTGTCGCAAGCTTGCAGGAAGCAGCAGGTCAGAATTGTAGTGAAAACTCGGGAGATGGACGTCATTAGATCAGCTACTCTCTATTAAATTGATGAGGTGATTTACCTGCTTATCCACAGATATACCACCTCGACTACACATCAACAAGAAGCTTGCTCCAACTAGACTAGAATCGTCTAAATGCTCAACCAAGCTTGGCAAATTTATTCACCGATCAAGGCGCTGAGCAACGATCTCTATCCAATGCTGGACGGGCACCGGCGACTTGGATTCGATATGCAGCTGACAACCAATGTTGGCTGTCACAATACGCTCAGGACTTTCGACCATAAGCGCCCTCACTTTGTTATCGAGCAGTTTTCGACTCAGCTGTGGCTGTAAGATCGAGTACGTACCGGCAGATCCACAGCACAAATGTTTCTCGGCAGTATCGACCAGGTTAATACCGATTTTTTTCAATACCATTTCTACGCTGTCAGGTAATTGTTGGCCGTGCTGCAAACTACAGGGGCAGTGGATCGCAGTTTTGACTGGATCCGGTTTCATAGTCAAACGGGACAGATCTTCTTTCAGTAAAATTTCGCTCAAATCTTTTGCCATCTCACTGACGCGAGCCGCTTTTGTTGCATACTCGGGATCGTCCCTGAGCAAATGGCCATACTCTTTTACCGTTGTGCCACAGCCTGAAGCTGTAACAACGATTGCTTCAGCACCCGCTTCGATTGCGGGCCACCATGCGTCGATGTTGCGGCGCATGAAATTCAGACCTTCATCATGCATAGACAGATGATAGCTCAACGCACCACAGCAACCGGCTCGTGCTTCCTCAATCAGCGTCACACCCAATCTATCCAGTACGGTTGCCGCAGACACATTCGTATTTGGCGTTGAACCTGGCTGCACACAGCCCGCCAGCGCCAGCATGCCCCGGCCATGGTTACTCGATGGCCACACACCGCTAGTGCGTCGCACTGGCACATGGTGCTTTAGGACCGAGGGCAGCAGCGGCCGGAAAAGTTGTCCGATCCGCAGAAGGGGCGTGAATCGGCGGGGATACGGCATTATCTGCCTCAGCCCCCAGCGCAAGAGCCTCTCTCGTACGGGTCTAGATTGCTGCTGTTCGATAATCTCCTTGCCGATATCGACCAAGCGTCCGTATTCAACGCCAGAGGGACAGGTCGTTTCGCAGCTGCGACAATTCAAGCACCGATCGAGATGAAGACGGGTCTTGTCCGTGGCCTCCCCCTCTTCGAGTAGCTGCTTAATTAGGTAGATTCGTCCGCGCGGGCCGTCCCGCTCGTCGCCCAATTCCTGATAAGTTGGGCAGGTTGCGGTGCAAAAACCACAGTGAACACAGCTGCGTAAAATCGAGTCGGCTTCTTTGCCCTGGGTGGAGTTTTTAAACAGTGGGTGGAGATTTGTTTGCATGGCCAGTATCCCCTAGAGCCAACTGTACAGTCGGCCGGGATTAAACAGGCCATTCGGATCAAACGATTTTTTCACGCGGCGCTGCAACTCCCGCATCCCTGGAGGCGCACTATGAAAGACCTCCGTTTGCCGATCACCCCCCCGATACCGTGTCACCTGCCCTCCCATTTTCTGGGCCATGGACTCCAATTCAACGGGATCAAAATCTCCGCGCAGCCAACGCTGTGAGCCCCCCCAGTCGAGCACGTAATCACGCGCCCCGGCAGCGCTCGGAGCCGAGATACGAGCGGCACTGCCAACAGAAAAGCGCCACAGCGGCAGCTCCCCTTCAAAGAAAGACAATCGATGATTTGCCAGGTCGGTCCAGAACTCTGCACCAGCATCGGGCTCCAATTGAGTCCCGTGCCATTGCTTAACACAACTTTCTACCGCTGCGCTTGAACCGGAGAAACGCACAAAAAGTTGACCGTCCATCCAACAGGCGCCCCACAAGGGTTTGGCTTGTCCTGCCAGCTGATTCATTGTCACAACGGCCTTATCCGCGTCAAGCGGCGCGACCACTGTTTTAGACGCTGCGTGCTTGGGCAACACCTTTAAGCTAATCTCCGTGAGAACACCCAGGGTTCCCATCGCACCCGCCTGCAATCTCGATGCGTCATACCCGGCGACATTTTTCATCACCTGCCCGCCAAAGCGAAGGTGTTCTCCCAGGCCATTGATCAGCCGCGTCCCCAGAACCATATCTCTTACCGAGCCCGACCAGGGTCTGGCGGGGCCCGAAATATTTGCCGCCAAAGTACCTCCAATGCTGGCCTGCTCTGTGCCACCTATCTTTGAAAAAGATGGCGGTTCAAAAGACAGTGTCTGATTGTGCTCAGCGAGTGCGGCCTCAATATCTGACAACGAGGTGCCCGCACGAACAGTCATAATCAACTCGACCGGGTGGTAGTTAACGATACCGCTGTGGCCGGTAAGCGATAGCGACTGCCCACTGGGTTGCCGGCCCAAAAACGCTTTGCTGCCAAAGCCGCAAATATTCACCGGCGAGCCGTCCGCTTGTGCAGATTTTACCGCGTCTACCAGTTGTGTACTGATATCAGGCATGCGGCGAACCGACCCCTATAATTGAACGGTATTCCTGACAGTTCTTTAGCAATGGAATACCTTTTCCGGGATTGAGAAGACCACCGGGGTCAAAAGCATCTTTAATCGCATGGAACTGTGCTATTTCTTTATCCTCAAACTGAATCGTCATTTGGCGAATCTTTTCCACACCCACACCGTGCTCTCCCGTTATACAGCCGCCGACCTCCACACAAAGTTTGAGTATCTCGCTGCCAAATTCTTCGGCCAACTGAAATTCGCCGGGAACATTAGCGTCAAACAAAATAAGCGGGTGAAGATTACCATCGCCCGCGTGAAAGACGTTGGCCACCCGCAGTCCATAGTGCTCAGACATTTTTTCCATTTCACTGAGCACATGAGAAAGCTGGCCACGAGGAATAGTGCCATCCATACAGTAGTAATCTGGCGAGATACGGCCAACGGCAGGAAAAGCTGATTTACGCCCCTTCCACAGCAAAGCCCTCTCCGCTTCGCTAGCGGAAGCTCGAACTGAGAACGCTCCAAACTCTCTGAACACCGCCTCCACTTTAGCAATATGTTCAGCAACTTCTTCGGCGCTGCCATCAACCTCACACAGCAGCAGGGCTTTGGCATCAAGCGGGTATCCCGGGTGACAAAAATCTTCGGCTGCGGTGATAGCATGGCCGTCCATCATCTCCAATCCCGCCGGGATAATTCCCCCGGAGATAACAGCACCCACCGCATCACCCGCCTTCCTAACATCGTCAAAGGCTCCCATAACAAGCTGCGCTTTTTCCGGTATCGGCAGTAGCTTGACCGTAATTTCAGTGACAACTCCCAATAAACCTTCAGAGCCGTTCAGTAGTGCGAGCAGGTCGAAGCCCGCGCTGTCGAGTCCTTCACTTCCCAAACTGATCAACTCACCATCGGCTGTAATCATGTCTATTTTTAAAACGTTATGAACCGTGAGGCCGTACTTAAGGCAATGAACACCGCCAGAATTTTCCGCCACATTGCCGCCGATGGTGCAGGCGATTTGCGAGGAGGGATCGGGGGCGTAGTAAAGGCCGTATTCGGCGGCCGCTTCGCTGATGGAAATATTTCTGACACCGGGCTGAACGCGAGCCGTTCGAGCAAGAGGATCAATTTCCAGAATGCTCTTGAATTTTGCCAGGGATAGCAGCACACCGTCTGAATTAGGCATGGCGCCGGCGGAGAGTCCCGTCCCTGCCCCCCTGGCAACAACGGGAATTCTATACTCATGGCAAACACGAATCACCTGACGAACTTGTTCAATGGTTTCTGGCAACACCACCAAAAGAGGCATCTCACAGTACGTCGATAGGCCATCGCATTCGTAGGGTCTTCGTGTTTCGGCATCGGCGATAACAAAATCGGGATCAACGAATTGCGCAAATATGCTGGCGAGTTCGTTTCTGCTGGGTTTATTGGAACTTGTCATGTCGCCTCCTCTAGTGAGTGAGATTACCACGCGGGAGTCAGAACAGACTATGGGCTGTTATAACTAGACGGAATTTACCTGTGAAATAGTCAGACAAAAAAAAGCCCCAACACTGTCGAGGCTCTTCTCATTCGTAACTCCCGAAGAAGCAGCGATTTACTTCTTCTTGGCTTCCTGACGCGCCTTCTCTTCAATAATCACCTTCTCGGAGACTGAAGACGGGCATGGCAAGTAGTGTGCAAACTCCATCGAGAACTGGCCACGACCTGAAGTCATGGTGCGCAGGCTGCCGATGTAGCCAAACATTTCCGAAAGCGGAACGTCTGCTTGTACACGAACACCTGAAACTCCTGCGATCTGATCCTTGATCATGCCGCGACGACGGTTGAGGTCACCAATCACATCACCTACGTGATCGTCAGGTGTGAATACGTCGACCTTCATAATGGGCTCAATGATTTGCGGCCCTGCCTGAGGCATAGTCTGGCGGAACGCTCCGCGAGCCGCCAATTCAAAGGCGACTGCAGATGAATCCACGGCATGGAAGCCACCGTCATATAGCTCAATCTCAACATCTAGAACCGGGAAACCAGCCAGCGGGCCGTGCTCCATCATGCCCTTAAAGCCTTTCTCAATGGCCGGGAAGAATTCCTTGGGAACGTTACCACCGACAACCACTGACTTAAACTGAAAGCCAGTTCCAGGCTCTCCAGGTTTAATACGGTAGTCAATTTTACCGTACTGACCAGAACCACCGGATTGCTTCTTGTGGGTGTAGCTGTCTTCCGTTTCCTGGGTGATCGTTTCCCGGTAGGCAACCTGAGGCTGACCCACTTCCAGCTCTACACCGTATGTACGGTTAAGGATGTCAACTTTGATGTCCAGGTGAAGCTCACCCATACCTTTCAGAATGGTTTCGCCTGAATCTTCGTCTGTTTCGACACGGAACGAAGGATCTTCAGCAATCATCTTACCGATTGCGATGCCCATTTTCTCAGAGCCGCCTTTGTCTTTAGGCGCAACAGCAATCGAGATTACCGGCTCGGGGAATACCATGGCTTCGAGCGTACACGGGTGCTTGGGATCACACAGTGTGTGCCCAGTTTGAACGTTCTTCATACCGACACAGGCAATAATGTCCCCTGCCTGAGCACGGCTGATTTCATTGCGATCGTCGGCGTGCATTTCAACCATACGGCCGATACGCTCGGTCTTTCCTGTAAAGGAGTTAAGAATGGTGGTGCCTTTTTCCAAAACTCCGGAGTAGATGCGTATAAAGGTCAACGCACCGAAGCGATCATCCATAATTTTGAAAGCCAATGCACGCAGTGGCTCATCAATAGAAACGAAGGCGACTTCACCTGTTGGCTCGCCATCTTCATCGGTCAAAGGTTGCGGATCAACTTCCGTAGGGCTGGGCAGGTAATCTACGACCGCGTCCAGAATCAGCTGAACACCTTTGTTCTTAAAGGCAGAACCACAATAAGTGGGGAAGAAATCCATGGTACGCGTACCCTTTCGAATACAGCGCTTGATGTCTTCCATAGAGGGTGTTTCACCGTCCATGTAAGCCATCATTACATCGTCGTCCTGCTCGACTGCCGTTTCAATGAGGCGCTCGTGGTATATATCAACGTCGTCAACCATATCGGCTGGTACGTCTGTAATTTCAAAGTTTTCAGGTAAGCCAGTATCATCCCAGATATAGGCCTTCTTGGTCAAAACATCGACAACACCCACGAACTCTTCTTCACGCCCGATAGGTAAGGTCATAATCAACGGGATGGCGCCCAGTACTTTTTCTATCTGATCGACAACACGCAGGAAATCAGCGCCCATGCGGTCCATTTTGTTGACGAAAATGATACGGGCAACTTCTGAATCATTAGCGTAGCGCCAGTTGGTTTCTGACTGAGGCTCAACGCCGCCAGAACCACAGAAGACACCTACGCCACCATCGAGTACTTTCAATGAGCGATACACTTCTACGGTGAAGTCAACGTGCCCGGGAGTATCGATGATGTTCATTCGATGCTCTTTCCAGAAACATGTGGTCGCAGCGGACTGAATGGTAATGCCGCGCTCCTGTTCCTGCGTCATAAAGTCGGTAGTGGCCGCGCCATCGTGCACTTCGCCCGTTTTATGAATTTTACCCGTCAGCTTGAGTATACGTTCGGTAGTTGTGGTCTTACCCGCATCCACGTGCGCGAAAATACCGATGTTTCTATATAAGGATAAGTCTGTCATTGCTCCACTCGCTGAGTAAGGTAAAGGTTAATTCACTGCTTGAATTTTGGCGCGCTAGTGTACAATAGATTTCCGATATAATAGCTAGCTATTTGGAAGTATTTGAAAAAATCAGAACTTTTTAGCGAGATATATCAGTTATTTGCGACTGTATCGTGTTTTGAGAGAGCTTTAGACCCCAACGGCGCCAAAACCGGACCGCTCAGTAGATAATCGCGCGCCCCGAACCTGAACCCAGAGCCTGCCAAAAACCCCACAAAACCTGAGTAAATCAGCCGGTTTTAGGAGGGCGATAGTGCTATTTTAGAACCACCGGAAAACTCAGCCCTAGCTTTGATCTTTCCCAACCGCTAAACATTACCGTCAGTGTTGACTGTTTTAATCTTCCCCTACATAATCTATGCCGAATCGTCACAGCTGCAATCGGGCTGCGGCGCCCACCAGCTGCTTTTGGAAACCCAATAGTTGGAAAAGCAATAAAAGGAGAACCATCTTGGCCTTACCTAAAGAAAAACTGTTGCAAGCTTACCGGCAGATGAAAACCATTCGGGAGTTTGAAGACCGCGCTCACGCGGAGATCATGAATGGTCAAATTCCTGGCTTCACCCACCTTTACGCAGGCCAGGAGGCCAATGCCGTTGGCGTCTGCGAGCATTTAAGTGGTGACGATACCATCATCAGCACCCACCGGGGTCACGGCCATTGTATTGCCCGGGGCGCAGATGTGGTGGGCATGATGAAGGAACTGTGGGGCTCCTCAGAGGGCCTGTGTAAGGGTAAAGGTGGCAGCATGCACATCGCCGATATCGATCAGGGTATCCTCGGCGCGAACGGCATTGTTGCAGGAGGACCGCCAATATCGGTAGGCGCGGCGTTAGCGTGCAAAATTCGCGAAAACAACAACGTCTCCGTGTCGTTTTCCGGCGATGGCTCTGTGAACCAGGGCACCTGTCTTGAAGCCATGAACATGGCGGTGGTGCTAAAGGTACCTGCAATATTCGTGATCGAGAATAACTACTACTCTGAACATACTTCAATCAATTATGCGGTTGGCACCGATGACCTCAAGGGTCGCACCGAGGGCTTTGGCTTCCCGGTCTTTGTCGCCGACGGTTCGGACTTCTTTGCGGTCTATGAAGCGGCCGGCAAAGCCATTGAGCATGCCCGCGCCGGTAATGGCCCCGCCGGAATATTTTGTGAAATGGGACGCTTTTACGGTCATTTCGTAGGAGACCCCGAGGGTTATCGCAGCGAAAATGAAGTGGCCAACTTGCGCCAGGATTCCTGCTGCCTGAAGAATTTTCGCGCCTCCGTTGCAGACGGTGGAGAGATCGAGGTCAGTGAACTCGATGCCATCGATGCCGAAGTGATGGTACTGATCGATAAGGCCGTGGCAGAGGCCAAAATCGCACCTCGGCCAACGCCGGACCAAGTCACAACCGACGTTTACGTTAACTACTAGGAGGGCTGCAGTATGTCTCAGAAAACAATGCGCGATGCAATAAACGAAGCACTGCACCAGGCCATGGAGGCAGACGACTCGGTGTTTGTTATTGGCGAAGACGTTGCTGGCGGAAACGGCAGTGGTGGAACCGTGGGCTGTGCAGGCGGCGTGTTCGGTGTGACCACCGGGCTGTATGAAAAGTTTGGACCCAACCGCTGTATCGACACCCCTATTTCAGAATCTGCCATTGTCGGCGCGGCAGCCGGTGCAGCACTGGTGGGAATGCGTCCGGTAGCAGAAATCATGTTCGCTGACTTTATCGGCGTGTGTATGGATCAAATCATCAACCAGATGGGCAAGTTCCGCTACATGTTCGGCGGCAAAAGCACATGTCCGGCGGTCATACGCTTTTCAACCGGCGCTGGCTTTAGTTCTGCGGCACAACACTCCCAGAGCATGTACCAGATCATGACCGCCTTCCCAGGCCTCAAGATAGTAGTACCTTCCAACGCGTATGATGCGAAAGGGCTGTTGCTGCAAGCCATAGCCGATGATGATCCTGTTTTGTTCTTCGAACCCAAGGTTCTCTACCAAGAGTCCTGTGAGGTTCCCGACGAACCCTATACTATTCCCTTTGGAGAAGCCGCCATGGTGCGCGAGGGTGACGATGTCACTGTCGTCGCCTTTGGCCAGATGGTGGGGCGGGCTGCGGCCGCCATCGACTCCTTGGAAGCAGCAGGGATTACCTGCGACCTGATCGATCCTCGCACTACCTCACCCCTGGATGAAGCGACGATTCTGGAATCGGTAGAGGCTACCGGTCGCTTGGTTGTGGTAGACGAATCCACTCCTCGATGCGGGTTAACTGCAGATATCGCGGCACTGGCTGCAGACAAAGCTTTTTACTCTCTAAAAGGACCTATCAAACAGGTTTGTGCACCTCACAGCCCCGTTCCCTTTTCGCCAGAATTGGAAGCGGAATACCTTCCGTCAATTGAAAGAATTGCTGCCGTTATTCGGGGGACCATGGCATGAGTAATATTTACCCCATTGCTGTCCCGAAATGGGGCATCGAAATGGTCGAAGGTACCATCGTCGGCTGGAGTAAAGAGCTGGGCGATGCCGTTAGCAAAGGCGACGAAGTGTTCGAGATGGAATCGGACAAAATCGTCAATGTCTGGGAATCTCCAGTGGATGGCGTTTTGCGTCGGCGCATCGCAAAAGAAGGCGATGCCATGGCGGTGGGAGGATTGCTCGGGATTATCGCCTCGGCAGATGTCGACGACGGCGCTATCGATGCATTCATCAAAGACTTCGCCGGCAGCTCTGGATCCAGTAGCAGTGCTCCCGCCGCCGCGCCGGCAAAAGGCTCTATCGCCCCAGGCGATGCGTCTGCGAAAACCAATCCAGTGGTACGACGCCTGGCCACAGAGCTGGGAGTAGACTTAAACACCTTAGTAGGTACCGGTCGCAGAGGACGCATCACCAAAGAAGACGTTGAAGCTGCGGCGCAAGCTGGTGCTCAGGCATCTTCTGGAAATGAAGCGGTATCGGACGACGTAAACATTATCCCCCTGTCGCCCACTCGCAAGACAATCGCTAAGCGCCTGACCAAGGCCAAGCAGGAAATCCCCCACTACTATTTGACCGCAGAATACGAACTCGACGGGCTGCTGGCCCACCGCGAAAAGCTCAATCAAGACGGTGAGCAGCGCGTCTCGGTCAACGACCTGCTGGTGTGGTGTTCAGCGCGAGCGCTGATGGCCGTGCCCGAGGTCAACATCAATCTGATCGGTGACGATATTCATCAGTTTAAGCACGCCAACGTCGCCGTCGCTATTGCAACGAAAGACGGCCTCTATCCGGCCACGGTTCGCAATGCAGATTCCATGACGCCTCAGGAAATCGCAGCGACCATGGTGGGGTTAGCAGAAAAGGCCAACAGCGGCAGCCTCAAACTAGAGGATATCTCTGGCGCTTCGTTTACTGTGTCTAACCTTGGCATGTACGGTGTCAATTCCTTTGCCGCAATTGTTAATCCACCTATGTGCGCCATTCTTGCACTGGGTAAAGGTGAGCAAAAGGTGGTTGCAAAAGACGGTGTACCGGCAGTTGCTACTGTTGTAAACGCCACCTTGTCTTGTGATCACAGGGCGATTGATGGAGCACTCGGCGCGCGCTTTTTGGATGCGCTGCGAGCGGAGATTGCGGCGCTTTAAGTCGCGGTTGCAGTTGCAGTTGGTGGGGTCAGAGTCTAGGCGCTGGCGCCACTAAGTTTTAGCCGACCGGCTTATAGTCCACGTCAAGCACCCGGTATTTGGATCCAAATACCTCAAGCCCCTCAGGTGGCAGAAGCTCTTCGGCAGCGGAAAGCGCAATCACCGCGACGTTGACACTACTTACGATGACCCCCACCTAATATTTCCTTAAGTTCTTCGATCTATAGTGCTTATCTATACACGAATGCCGGGGCATCTTGGCGACATGAAAATTCTTGTTACTACTTTACTATTGCTAGCGTGCTCCACACACCCGAAGCGCTAGTGAAGCGCGACGAGAATCGGGCCAACTGGTTGCAGTCCGACCCCGAAATAAAATGCTATTTGCCAGGCGTCCCCGGGCAAACTATATGGATTTTGGCTTTCAAACTTCCCACAACAGCAATGTCCTGCTGTTTTCATATGAATAACCTAGCGCAGTGCGCAACATACATTTATCAGACCCAGGCCCGGCACCTATAAACAGCTGGATGGGGCAGTCCTGGCAGCGATGGGAAGGCGACACACTGGTGCTTAAGGCTTCGCAATTTTATCCGCCGCAAAGTATTCGCGGCGCTACTAAACACCAGTTAGATGTAGGCCTGGACAGCAGAGTCACCGAGTGCTTTATGCGATTAGGTGAGAAAGACATTCACTATGAATTTACAGTGGAAGACGAAAAATTTATCGCCAGCCATGGCGCGGCGAACTCTTTTTTAGACCGACTAATGGCCAAATATACGAGTACGCCTGCCACGAAGGTAACTATGGTATGACCAACATTCTGATCGTTGAGCGGGAGCATGGTAAAAATGGTATTGACTGGCTTTTCGACTTGATCATCAATCCGCCTGAAGAGATTAGTCACGAGCAGTTGAGCCCGCCCAGGTTTAGCCGCAAGTAATAACTAGCCTGAATGACGATTACGTGTATCGCAATAACCCAACATGCCGCTTAGGGTTTGTCAGGGCACCGGGAAAAGACGAGCTGGTCTATGCCTTAAGAAGACCACTAGCGCCAATACAAAGGTAAGACCTTCTGCGATAGAAAGAGCAATCACAAAGCGGAAATCGGACAGCAGGTAATACAGCAGCACTCCGAAGCCGGCTGGGAAAAGCAGGCTGCGACATAGCGCTACCAGACCCGACTCAAAGGGAAGATGAATAGCCGTCAGGTATCCTGATATCAACATATTGAAACCGGCAAACAAGAACAGCGGCCAGACGTAAGTGACAAATTCATTGGCCATGGCCACGGTCCCAATGCTGTTGTCCTCATCGACGAAAAGGTTGATAAGCATCTCGCTAGATGAAGTCAGCAACGCGATTAAAATTACACTGACTAAAGCGATGATGACGCTGGCGGTTTTCAGGAACGCACGAATGCGCTCGGCTTTGCGGGCACCAAAATTCTGGGAGATCATTACCTGGCTGGTATCTGAAATGGCGAAGAACGTCATGAAGCCTATATAGAGCAGGTAGTTGACTACGGTAATTGCCGCAACACCACTGACGCCTGCGCGCTGAATCAGCATCCAGTTGAAGATAAACGCAATGATGGCCCCGGATATCTCGTTGATGAATTCAGATATGCCGTTATAGGCCGCCTGGAGCACTTCCTTCCAGTTGCTCTGCCGCAACTTAAATTGCAGTTTCCTCTCAGGCCGCAGAAAATACACCAGCATTACGAACATTGGCACCGCTTGCGACAGGCCGGTAGCAAAAGCCGCGCCAGTGAGACCCCAGCCATACACTGCGATAAAGAGGTAATCCAGAGCAATATTGAGAACCGACCCAATCGCCAGTGCCGCTGCGGCCAAATTTGGAAAACCGTCCAGGCGTATAAAAAAGTATTGAACAATAACGATAAGCTGCGCGAACAAAAACGGCATGATAATTCGGTAGTACTCGCCCATGACCGGAAACAACTCCTGGGTAGCACCGACACCGGTGAACAACTGCGACTCAAAAACAAGCCCCAGGCTGATGACTATCACCCCATAAAACGCAACGAACATCAGTGTTTTACTAAAAATGGCCGATGCAGCAGCCAGGTTCCCCTCGCCCAGGTATTTCCCTGCACGCATGGAGCCACCAATGGACAGCATCATTCCGACGCCGAACAGCACCGTAGTGATTGGAATGATGAGATTTACCGCAGCCAGGGCCGTAATACCGACATAGTTGCCGATAAAGATTCCGTCCACAAGCGACGCCGAGGTCATGGCAATCAAACCTACCAGGGATGGCAGCAGGTATTTAAAAAAAGTAGGGACAATCGCGCCATCAAGCGCATGGTTGTCATTCGGGGGTTCGCTCGTCATCTGTTATCTCAGTACCTGGCTCTTTGATACCCGATACGCATCAATCAGCTCTTTCATTCGCGCCCTGCCAAAACTGGCGTAATGCCCACAGTGGAACGTGTCTGCCGGAATCTCCGCCAGTCGAGCCAGGGTTTCTTCATAAACGTCAGCATCGGAATGGTAGAGCGAATCCAAGAGTTCACCGTCGTAGAGCACATCTCCTACGAAGATCGTTTTAGTCTCTTGTTCGTACAGGCACACGGAGCCGGGTGAGTGCCCGGGCATATGAAACACCTTGAACAACCGGTTGCCCAAGTGTATTTCATCACCTTCGGCGATCAACTGCGTTGCAGGTGCAGGTAGGACCTTGTATTGATCGAAATCGAATCCATCGTAGGGCAGTGCCGTGAGTATATCCGCTTTGGGCATACTGGCGCGGAAGTCAGCCCACACGGTATTGATATCATCGGGCGCATTCAAAATGTTGCTCTCTGCCGCATGACATAATCGGTGTTCGAACTCGTGATGACACCCTACGTGATCAAAATGGGTGTGTGAGGCCAACGCCAAAACAGGCCGCTCGCTCAGCTGTGCGACGTTGTCACGCAAGGACACAACACCGAGCCCGCTATCAATCAACACATCTCGATCGCGCCCCTGAATATGCCAGATGTTACAGCGAACATCGGGACTTACATGCTGCTCCCAGATCAGGGTAACTTGATCCGTCAGGGATTTCGTCGAATACCATTTATCAGCTACTTGCATCGTTGTACTTTATCCTTCTAATTCACATAAATGATATCGGGTCGGTAGCGTCTATTTCCCTTGGCCAGACACGCCGCTTTTGCTCGAGCGGCAGGAAGCTTTGCGCCGCAGCGATGTCATTGCACCGATCGAAGTCGTCGCTGGAAAAGCCATGCTCCCTATGCAGGATTTCGTATTCGTGACAAAGATCGATACCGAACAATCCAGGGTCATCCGAATTGATGGTCAGTGGAATGCCTGACTCCATCAAACGGCGTATGGGATGTTCTGCCGTCGAAGTTACCGAGCTAGTCAGGTAGTTACTTGTCGGACACACTTCCAATGCCACGTTTCGCTCTCGCACGATATCCATCGCAGCCTGATCATTAATAATGTGAATGCCGTGCCCAATTCTTTCTGCCCCGAGGTCCTCAATGGCTGAGATGACTTCGCCCGGTGCGTCGGGGCCGGGCACTTCGCCCGCATGGACAGTCAAGTGCAGCTTAGCTTTTCGAGCTTTTTCCACTAGGGGTGCGTATGCGCTCAGAGGATGCGTGTCCTGGTCAGCGAAATCGAGCGCCACAAAAGTTAAAGCGTTTTCGATAATGAAGTCGACTGTTTTTTCCGCCTCTTTTAAAGGCAGTGTCTTCTGCACTATTCCAATAAGCCCGATAGCGATTTCGTTATCGGGGGCTCGACTCAGGCCGCGGAGAATGGCGTCGTGAATCTGTTGAAGCTCTAGATGTTCGCTGCCGTAGCGAATAAAGTCCGGAGCGTAGCGAAACTCCATAATCCGAATGCCTTGCGCCACAGCATCCTCGCAGGCTTCAAACGTTAGACGTTCGATAATCTCTTCGGAGCACCACAACTTCTGAATGTCTGCGAATCGCTTTAGGGCAGTTTCAAGGTCCTGCAGCGGCCGCGACAATAGCCAGTCGTCGTGAAACCTCTGTGCATCTTGAGGAATATCAAGGCCCAAAGATTTGCCAATCTCCATGACTGTGCCCGGTCGGAAACATGCCTCCAAGTGACAATGCAATTCAACCTTCGGTATCTCGAGAAAATTCATATGGTTTCTTAATCCCTATTTTGTGCCATCAGTGACAGGTAGTTTGCTGCGTCCCCAGAATAGGAACGGACCCATTCGTTTGCTGTCACCCGAGGGCTGCAGTCGGGGATGGCGTTTTCTAAGCGCCTCGAGCATGACCTTGGCTTCGAGCTTAGCCAATTCGGCGCCTACGCAAAAGTGGACCCCCAAGGCGAACGACAGCATTCTTCGTACGGGTCGATGGACGTCGAAGACATGGGGGTCTTCAAATACTTCCGGATCACGATTGGCCGCGCCATAGTGGATCATTACCTTGGAATTGGCTGGGATTTTGACGCCGGCGACTTCCTCATCCTGCGCGGTTGTCCGGAACATGGCCAAAAGTGGCGGATCGTAGCGCAGACTTTCATTGATGGCCTTGGTCAGATCGATTTTTCCGGAGCAGAAGTCAGCCCATTGATAACCATCGCCGAGCATCCGCATCATGAAGTTGGTTATCAACGATGTCGTGGTTTCATTCCCTGCGACGAACAGCTGAGTTACGATCGCTACCGCATCTTTTTCAGAGATCGTCGCTCCGCCATGCTGGGCACGGGCGATCCGCGCCATTAGGCTATTGTCTTCCAGGTCATCCCGCTTTTCCCGAACTAAATTTAGGATGTATTCCTGCATACGCTGCATCTCGGCCCTATAGAACGAACCATCTTGTAGGGCCTGCTCGTCGTCTGCCGACAACAGTGAAACGGCAATGTCCGACCACATTCTGAACTGGGCGATATCGTCGGTGGGAATACCAAAAATTTCGCAAATAATAATAACCGGTAATGGGAAAGCGAAATCGTCATGCAGGTCCCACTCCTCCTTGCCTTCGACGGCATCCAGTAATTCGTCAGCGATGGCTTCAAGGCGCGGTTGCAGTGCTTTGATGGACCCCGGTTTGAAGTCGTCCTGGACGAGTTCACGGAAAAATGTATGCATCGGTGCATCCGAAACGATACCTGCAGGCTCCGAGTAACCCGGCCCTTGGCCTGGCCCACTGAGGAAACGATCCGGATTCATCAGTACATAATTAACATCCTCATAACGTGACAGGACATAAAACGGTGGGCTGAAGTGTTCATACCGCTGGCACCGCTCACCCGCATAAAGGCGCGCAATGGATACGCCGGGATCGGCCATTTCCTCTGGGCTAAAAAAGTTTAACTGCCCTAAACCCTGGGCATCGGTGGCGGTCATCTTCTTCTCCATCGGGGGTATATCTGACAATGTCGGGTCAGAGTCAGGCGAAACTTAACTCGGCATAGTCTTCGGCAACCACGCTGCGCAACTTTTTGGAATAGTCAGGAAAACCAATATAAGGCATGAAAACCCGGGGTTTACCGGGCACATTCGCCCCAAGATACCAAGAGTTGCAGCTGGGAAACAGCGTACGGCTGGCACGCCTGTTGACCGTTTCAATCCATCGATCTTCTGCCAACTGGTCAGCCTGGATTGTGGTGTGTCCGCGGGCGTCTGACCATTCAATCAGTGTCGTAATGAATTGCGCATGCTGTTCGATCCCGGTGATCAGGTTGGCCAGCGCAGAGGGGCTGCCCGGGCCGGTAATGGTAAACATGTTGGGAAAACCCGCTGTCATCAGGCCCAGATAGTTGCTCGGCCCTGCTGCCCATTTGTCGCGGAGGGTCAGACCGTTCGACCCGACGATATTGCATTTGAGGATCGATCCCGTAAGGGCGTCGTAGCCTGTCGCAAAGACGATAATGTCAAAGTCGTATTCCCGACCATTGGTGACCAGGCCTGCGGGCGTCAGGCGCTCAATGGGGTGGGTCGATACGTCCACAAGATTCACGTGCGGCAAGTTAAAGCTGTCGTAATAGCCATTGTCAGAGCACAGCCGTTTGCACCCCAGAACCGTGTCCGGCATCAGCATTTGCGCCGTGGCCGGGTCCTTGACGATTTGGCGAATTTTGCCACGGACAAATTCACAAGCGAATTCGTTGGCCTCTAGGGTTGTCTGGATATCGCCATAGGCCGCCAAAAAGTTGAACCCGCCATAGGTCCAGAACTTCTCGAAGTTTTCTTCACGCTCTTGCGGCGTTGCATCGAACACAGAATCCATATTGACGATGAAATCGGCGCCAAGGGCGGCGACGCACAGGGCCCCGCGCGCGCGGTAATCGGCATAATTAGCCTTGATACTGTTTTGCTGTTCATCCGTCATGGGGCGATTCTGTGCCGGGACGGTATAGGCGGCAGTCCGCTGAAATACGGTCAGTTCACCAGCTTGTCGAGCAATAGGCGGGATCGCCTGAATGCCAGAAGACCCGGTGCCAATGACGGCGACTTTCTTGCCGGTGAAATCGACCCCGGCATGTGGCCAGTTACCTGTGTGATAGCTGTCGCCTTTGAACGCATCAAGGCCAGGAAAGTCCGGAACATTAGTGGCCGACAGGCAGCCCGTGGCCATAATCAAAAAGCGCGCCGTAACAATTTTACCGGTATCGGTGCTGACGGACCATATCTCGTTGACGTCATCATAGGTGGCGCCATCGACCGAAGCATTGAAGATGAACTGGTCACGCAGCTTGAATTCATCGGCCACGTGGTTGGCATATTGCAGTATCTCGGGTTGCCCGGCATAGCGCTGGGTCCATTCCCACTTTTGCTGCAGATCGTCAGAAAACTGATAGGAATATTCCATGCTCTCGACGTCGCACTGGCAGCCGGGATAGCGGTTCCAATACCAGGTGCCGCCCACGTCGCTAGCGCGCTCAATACCCCGGGCGGTAAAACCATGCTGGCGCAGCATATGCATCATATACATGCCGCCAAAACCGGCCCCAACGACGATCGCGTCGTAATCACTCCTGCTGTTCGATGTCATGAAACTATATCTATCTCTTTGTGGCCGAGCTGATCCAGGCGCTCCAAAACGAGTCCGAGGTCAGGGACATCCAGATGACGGATCTTACCAACGGCCTCGCCCTGCATCTATTCCAATAGTTGACAAGTTACTCGCCACCCTGGAACATGTCGATTGACATGCCAGTATTGCTAGCGCCGCAGATGCCAGAGCGCGCGGGCACTGAGCAATTAATTCGCACTTGAGAATACTGATTGATACAAAACTAGTACCGCGTACCAGCAACAATATAAACACGAGGATTGAAATCATGCGAAGAATTTTGAGTTACTTTGTTATTTTTATGATGTCATTTTCTGTAATGGCAGAACACCATGGTGCAAAGAACGCTGATCTCCACGCTGCAATCAAGGCGCTTGACCGCGCCTATGCCACTAACGACGTCGAAAAATACTTCAGTTTATAGGCTAACGATGCGACGGCGTATTTCGGCGACGGCAGAGTGGACATGGCTGCTTACCACAAAATGTGGACCGAGCTAATGGCAGCGGGCGGCGGTGTTGAGCTAAACGAAATGTCGGACCTAAAGGTGCAAGTCATGCCCGGTGGTGATATCGCTATTGCCACGTCTTACATCGACAACCGCACGCGCTCGCCCGACGGAACAAAGTCTACGTCGAGGGCGTTCGAGACTGATGTATGGCAGAAGATCGATGGTAAATGGAAGATTATCAGCCTGCACTACAGCGGAATTTCAGCACAGGAGTGAAGCAATAGTAGGAAGAAACGGGACACATTGATCTTCCCCTTTACAGTTACTCAGCCTGATAAACAACAGTGCCATCCATCACTGTGATAACGACACTGACATCACCAAAAGTGTAGGGGTCGATCTCGAACAGGTTTCTGTCCAATACGACCAGGTCCGCTTTCTTGCCAACCTCTAAAGAACCAATTTCCTCTTCCATTCTTAGTTGATAGGCGGCATCAAGCGTATAGCCACGAATCAGGCTGGCTATATCCAAACGTTCAGATTTGTTTGGCTGTATAGGTGAATCTGCATCACCCACATTCTGCCTGGTAAGGCCAACCTCCATATTGAACACCGGAGACATGCCTAGAGTCCCTGCACCTGATGCAGGAAAATCACTACCAAAACTCAGCTTAACGCCCAAATTTTTAAGACTATTAAAGCGGAAGTAGCGATTAAATTGGTCGTCACTGACGTAATGTTTCCCCTGAGAGTCGTAGGAAGCCCATAACGGTGTACTCTGTGCGATAACATCAAGCTCGGCAAAACGCTCCAGATCTTCGTCCGTCATGACTTGAATATGGCAAATTGCAAAACGGCTATCCGATTCATCATGCGTGTTACGCGCCAGCTCAATCGCATTTAGCGCTTCATGTATTGCCCGCTCACCCAGGGCATGAATGTGAACGTCGATATTGCGACTCGCCGCATCAACTACCATTGTATTCATTTGTTCTTGGGTAAAAACTGTTTCGCCGTTATTGCCAGGATCACCCTGATAATCTTCGAACATGGCAGCGGTCTTTCCTTCGATCGTCCCATCGTTCATAATTTTTAGCATTCTCACATGAGAGTTCTTATATTTAGAGATACGACGCATCTTGTCGACAATGTTCACTGCATCAGCAGCGTCTGCTCCACTCATAGCACCGTGAGAACCCACATAGCGGACATTCATTTGATCGCTGTCCTGCAGCTCTTGTAAAATGTCTAATTGTGTTTCTCCAATGTCAAAAGCTCCGGCGTCAAAAACAGCTGTCAAACCGTAGCTATTCATGATGTTGAAAACCACAGCGGAACCTTTAATGATTGACTCTTTAGTAATCACGTCAAGCGCGTCCATCGCCTGCCCGGCGGTTCCTTCTAAAAAATAGCCAGTGGCTTCGCCATTTTTATCCCGTTTGTAATAGCTAAAACCGGCTGAAATGTCCGGGGTATCCTTATTAATGCCCAATACATTAAGAGCTTTGCTATTGGCCCAACCACCGTGGAAACCTTCATCCATTAAAAATACGGGGCGATCTGCAACAACTTCGTCTAGCATCGCCTTATTGGGACCATTTTCTCCAAAAGCAGAAGCCAGAAAGCCATAGCCAAAAATGACAGGTAAATCTGGATTCTCTTCTGCGTACGTCGCAATCGCAGCCACCCAATCAGCTGGCCGCGCAAACGTATCCAGTGACAATGCCAGAGCATACGCGCCGCCCATTAAAGGATGCATATGGGAATCGATAAAACCAGGGAGCACAAGCCTGGTTTCCATGTCTTGCATCAGGGTGTCTTTACCGGCGAATTGCTTAACTGATTCGTTTGAGCCCACAGCCAGAATATCGGTTCCCTTGATCGCTATCGCTTCGGCCCAGGGCTGCTCGTTGTCCACTGTATAAATTCGGGCGTTAAAGTATATCGTATCTGCGATTACAGCCTGGGAAGTATTTGAGTCGCCAGAACCGGGCGCCCCACTGCAGGCTACCAGAGCCAGTAAACTGCAGAGAAGAACCGGTAAAGACGAAATACAATTCATTTTTCTCATAACTCAATCACCCCAAAAAGGATTGCTTAGATCGATGCAAGAATTCCCGGCTATTCTCGCCGGTTAAAATTCATACCCAAAGCGAACACCGATCGTACGAGGTCTCGCCGCATTTACACCAGTAACTGCGTAACTGTGTGACGTCAGCCCATATGGTACCAAATGACCTGATTCACTAAGAGATACATCTGCTACATTTAAACTGATGTAGAGGGTTATCAGCATGAGCATGTCAAACACAGAAAAAGCCGTCAAGGACATACGGCGCAATACCCGCAGGAAGTTCTCTAGCGAGGAGAAGATTCGTATTGTTCTTGATGGTTTACGAGGCGAGTGTTCTATTGCCGAACTATGCCGCCGTGAAGGCATCAATGCCAATCTCTACTACCGCTGGAGTAAGGACTTTTTGGAGGCAGGTAAAAAGCGCCTCTCGGGTGATACCGTTCGGGAAGCCAATACCGACGAAGTCTCCGGCCTCAAGCGCGAGAATGGCGATCTAAAGCAAGCCGTGGCAGAACTTTATTTGCGTAATGATTGGCTTAAAAAAAGTCTGACTGGGCAGGGTGTGACCTTGGACGACGACTGATGTACACCGCCTCAGAAAAGCTAGCTATTATCCGACTGGTGGAAGACTCTGAGCTTTCCGTTCGCCGGACACTCGATGAGATCAACGTCAGCCGAAGCAGTTTTTATCGCTGCTATGACGCCTATGAGCGGGCTGGACTCGATGGTCTTGAACGTAAAGGCCGGGCATCCCGGCGCCATTGGAATCGAATCCCGAACTCTGTCCGGGAGTTTGTTGTGAAAGTGGCATTGGATTGTCCCGATATGACGCCCAGGGAACTGGCCTGGCATATCACCGATACCCATGACTACTTCGTCTGGGAGTCCAGTGTTTATCGTATTCTCAAGGCGCACGACTTGATCACGAGCCCTCAATTTACCGTACTGAGCGCAGCTGCCAAATTCCAACATCCGACCAGTAGGGTGAATGAGCTTTGGCAGACGGACTTCACCTATTTTCGGATCGTTGGCTGGGGCTGGTATTTCCTTTCGACGATTTTGGATGATTACTCGCGGTATATTATCAGCTGGCGTCTGACTACAACGATGGCGGCCGCCGATGTTACCGATACGCTGGAAGATGCGCTCAAGGCGACGGGATTATCCGAAGCTCGAGTACGGCACAAGCCGAGGCTGTTGTCAGACAACGGACCGTGTTACATCAGTGGCGAACTAAAGGCCTGGCTGAAGAATCAGGACATGGAGCACACGCGTGGCGCACCCTATCACCCGCAGACCCAGGGCAAGATCGAACGGTATCACCGCTCGATGAAGAACGTGGTCAAGCTGGAGAACTACTACTATCCCTGGGAGCTTGAAAAAGCCATTACGGAGTGGGTTGCCCATTACAATCATGAGCGGTACCACGAGTCGCTTGATAACGTGACGCCCGCAGATGTCTACGAAGGACGGAGAAATGAAATACTGGATCAGCGTGCCCTTGTGAAAATGCGCACCCTGAACAAACGTAAAGTACACAACCTGCTATTAGCAGGCTAGACTGGAGAAAGAACCGGCAGAAAAGTGTCTCTTAGAAAACGAGTTTAACTGTCCCAAATGGTCTGACGACGTACACTTTGGGGACACAGAAAGTGCCGAAAAGTTACTGTCGGCAGTTTTATCTATTCACCCAAGAAACCCACAGGCACATTGGACGCTTTCCAGCTCTCGAAGAGCCATAACAGAAGAACATATTGATCAACTCGAATCCCTTATTTTGGAAGAAAACTCACCGCAGGTTTTAGCTTTTTTGCATTACGCGCGAGGCAAGGAGCTGGAAGACTTGCAGCAGTGGGACCGAGCCTTCGATGACTTCAGCAAAGGAGCTGCTGCGCGCAGAGAGGCATCCAAGTACGATGAAGCAGCTGAAATAGCGATGTTTCAAGAACTTGAAAAAACTTGCACTACACAATGGCTGGATTCACAAAAAATCGGTCACGAAGACGCGTCACCTATTTTTGTGGTGGGACAACCACGCACAGGAACAACACTGATAGAAAGAATCATTAGCAGCCACTCCCAAGTCCACTCTGCCGGAGAACTCCAACAATTCAGTTTGGGCTTTCGTCGCCTTAGCAACTACCAGGAGCCCAAGCGATTTTCAGCTGAATTAATCAACAAAGCAGTTGATCTTGATGGTGAAAAACTCGGTGCAATGTATCTGGAAACCACTCGCAAAATGCGTGGAGATACACCGCGATTTGTCGACAAGTTGCCAGCGAACTATCTCTATATCCCACTTATTCTAAAAGCGCTCCCCAATGCAAAAATTGTGCATGTAGACCGCAACCCTATGGATGCCTGCTTCGCCAGTTTTAAACAACTTTTCGCAGATGCGTATCCACATTCCTACGAGCAAACTGAGATGGCCCGTCATCATGCGCGCTACAAAAAATTGATGATGACTTGGCGTGAACGTTTTCCGGGCAGGTTTTTCGATATTTCCTACGAAGAAACCGCAGCCAATCTGGAACCCAATGCGCGCCAGCTAATCGATTATCTGGGACTACCCTGGGAAGATACTTGCTTGAACTTTCATCAACACACTGGAGCGGTTTCAACAGCTAGCGCTGCGCAGGTAAGAGAACCTGCTCATACACGCTCTATAGGCCGCTGGAAGCATTACGAACAACAGCTTGCGCCCATGCGCGAAACGCTCGCTAGCGAAGGTATTGAGGTCTAATAGAGACTGCTATAGCTTAAGTTGTTCGTTGACCGCTCTGTCCGCGGCATCAATAGCGCCGTCCACATAGGCGTAGGCACTGGCATCGGAATTGGCAACGGAAATTCGCCCCAGTTGTGCGCGTGCAGCAATATGCGGACCCTTGTCTGGACCAAAGCTGGGGTCGTCGAACAATTCGTTGTATTCATAGGCGTAGCCGTGAGGCCAGCGGTTCACCGTGATTCCCGCTATGTCGCGTTCGGCGTCGAAGCCGCCGCCGCTCAGGGCGCCGCTCATCTGGCTGACAATTTTCTTCTCAAAATCCGCAAAGGCCATTTCATAAAGTTGGCCACGCCCACGCTTGTGTTGCTCAATGGCGGTCAAACCAGAGTCTGGTAATGCGGGTACATAGGTGCCGTGCACGATAATCGGTTGCTCAGGGTTTTGCGCAAATTGGTAGCCACCCATGCTCACCGGAAAGTCCAGGCCGAAGGAATGCATTAGTTCCGGCTGCACTGCCGTCACATTACCCACTCCCAGCTTATCGAAGGCGCGCCAATTTTTCAGGGCGACATTGATATACACCAGCGGCACTTTGGTGGCGGAGTCGATGGCCGCTTTTTGTGCGTGCGGCAGCTCTGTACAGATCGAGGGCAGCAGGCTGTGATAGCCCGCGTAGATAACATGTCGGCCTCGTACTCGCCGCGTGGTGCCATCGTGAAAATAGGTGACGTCTACGGCCCCCTGGTCGGCAGTATGGCGCAAATCTACTGCAGTGGCATTGAGGCGAATTCGTGTGTTTGCTCGCGACCGGTCCAGTTGCGAGTAATCAGCGCGCGCCAAAACCAGGTCTTCCATCGTCGAACCCGGCACGGCCTGGGGAATAAGAGCCCTGACCAAGGCGCGCGCGACACCTGCGTTACCGTCGGGAAAGTGAAAAATATAGGGTTCCTCGTCGTCATCACCATCGTCAGCCATGCCCCCCTCGATACCCAGAGTCTTGGTGCCGGGACTTCCCCAGCGCCAGGCTTCCAGTGCCGACAGAGCGTCCCAGCCAACGCCCCATATGCCTCTGGATTGCTCCCGGAAAACATCGGTAACTTCCTTGGGCGTATTGGTGTATTGATGCAGGTACTGGGTATAGTTCGTGGTCTGCAGGAGCTTTATTTTTTCCTCCAGGCTCCTGCCCTGAAGATAGTCTTGCTCGCTGCTCATCAGCCGTGTCAGCGCGTCGCGCGCGGGCTGTGAAAGCGGGTACGACGCGATAGCTGCGGCCATGTCCCCCTGCAGGGGGCTGTCCGAATAACCATTGAAAATAGTGCGACACAACTTATCCGACCCGTAATGCTCACGACCAAAGTACAGACCACGACCAAGGCCGTTGACACTGGAGAACTTCTGATCAAAATAGTCATAGAAACGATCGGTGTCGATAGTGAGATCTTTGAGCAGGCCGGCAGCTGTTTTCGAATAGGCAGAAGGTGACTCCAGACTCTGGCTGCCGCCGTAGCCAATTAATTGTTTACCATCGACAGTGAACTCGTTGCGCTTGGCATGGCCACCAAAGTCATCGTGGTTGTCCAGCACCAGGATGGTAGCTCCCTCACCATGTCGCTGGCGATACAGATAAGCAGCGGCCAGACCGGAGATACCACCCCCGGCAATGACCAGGTCGTAGGTCGGCTCGGTCTGCTTGTCGGGAAACGGGTAGCGAACCCCGTGGCGGGCAACCGAGTGGGCGACCTCGAAAGATCCCGCATGGCTACCCCGCAATCCGGTGAGAGAGGGCGGGTACGGCGAACCGAGCTTGCCGGCGAGCAGTTCCAGAGGCGACAGCATGGCGCCACCCGCTGCCGAAACAGCGACGCCATTGAGGAAATCGCGACGCGTGATGTTATTGAGTGGGTTGCCCATCAGCTTAGTAAGCTATTCGAGCGCTGAGCCATCCTCAGAGTAGATAACCCAGATTTTGGTGTAGCCATCGGTATCCCAGATACCGGTCCACTCTTTGGGAATGGTCACCCCTTCGCCGGCGCTGATGGTAGTCACTTCACCGTCACTTGAAGTCAGGGTGACACCGCCTTCCAGAAAATACATGAACTCGTCTACGCCGTAGGGTTCGTTGATTTCTGAACGTGTCTTACCAGACTGGTACATGCCCGAAGCAAACTTACCATCACTGCTTAGCAGGCTGGTCACGTCCAGCGTTCTGTGGCCATCTTTGTGCTCGGTTTCCGCCATATCAGGACGCTGGAAAATCTGACCAGCGGCATCCGCCTTGCTGATCTTGGCCGGGTGAACCGCCTCGGCTTGAACCGGAGAGGACAGGCTGATGGCAAGCCCCAGAAACAACGGGGCTGCTGCCCACTTGCACGATACTGTTTTCATGGTTTTACTTCTCCTGTTGTAGTCCCTGCGGATTGCTATGGTTTGCGTGGTACGTTAACCGCTGTGTCGCACCCTATCCTAGCCGATATAGAGGCCGCCTCTCAAGCTATGGCGATAGTCACTAACAGTATAGAGCATGAAGATCACTCAGGAAGCGAGCCCTGGGGATGGTTATGAAAGTAGTGGACGGATTAATCACGATTCTCTAAATTACGGCTTACTCTTTACGTAAAAATAAGAAGCTGCGATGTTTGATTTTCTCGAATGGTATTTCCCTTGGTCTCAAATTGACCTGCCGCTGAAAATGATGGCCCTAGCATGGTTGGCATCAACTGCAGTGGGGTTTAGCATATTCGTCTACGCCGTGCTGCTTAAAAAGCCGTGGTTATCGATGCGGCATATGCGAACTGACAAGTAGGCGCGCCTCATGTCTGTAAGCGTTCTTCTCTACTCTGCCTTTTTACTGACCACTTTTTTGCTCGGCGTTTTTGCTTCGACCCGTATAAGTGGCATCAAGGACTACTACATCGCCGGTGGGCAAATGCCTTGGTACATGCTGTGCGGTACGTTCGTTGCCTCTAGCGTGAGCGCCGGCTTGTTTCTCGGAGCAACCGATATGGCTGCTCAAAACGGCTACGCCCTGTGGGCATCGTACGCGGCGACAAGCATCGGTTACGTAGTCGCTCTGGGTGTAATCGGCGTTTTGGTTAAACGCTTAGCCAGCAAACATGATATTTACGATTTTGCCGACATCCTGGCGGTGCGCTACCCCACCGAGCGTAAATCCATACGTACAGTGATTGCCATAATAATGCCGCTTGTGTATATACCGGCGATGGCGGCGCAGTTTATGGCGCTAGCGGCAATCTCCAGCGCAATTTTTGGTACTAGCTACGAAGTTATTTTAATCGTTGTGGTAGCCATTATTGTTGTATTCACCTTGCTCGGTGGCATGCTCGGAGTGGTTTGGACAGATGCCTTTCAGTTTTTGGTACTAACGGTTGGACTCATTATTGCCGTGCCACTTGGCATGTCGCATGTGGGTGGTGGTGATATGGCGGCAGGCTGGACGCGTGTCATAGATAGCGCCGACAGTGCCTTCGTTTGGGAAACCCCGAGCTGGACGTGGTATGCCGCTGCCGGACAAATTATGTGGGTGTTTGCCATGTCAGTGCAGCCACATCTGGTCACACGATTTCTAACCGCAAAAAATGAAATGGAGATTCTCAAAGCGCTCCCCGTTTGCCTTGTTCTGATGTTAATTATTTATTCATCGACCGTTCCAATTGGCCTGCTCGGTGGTGTTTACGATGTCGATCTCTCCGCGGGTGAGCATTACTATGTCACCCTGGCGGTTGATATCCTGGGACCCTGGGTTGGCACAATGGCCTTAATCGGCATTGCAGCGGCGTCAATCTCCACCTCCTCAACGATTTTAATGGTCACGGCGCAAGCTTTGGCGCGTGATGCGATAGCGCCGGCCATGGGCGGCGCGGTGAGCGACGAACTACTACTAAAAATATCCCGCTTTAGTGTGGTGATTATCGGCATTACCGCGGCATTTATAGCGTTCAGTAAACCGCTCAGTATTTTTTGGTTAATTATGTTGTCGACGTCTTTACTTGGCGCCGCATTTTTTATTCCCATCGCCGCCGGATTTGTCACCCCCCGTGCCAGCGGGAAAGCAGCGCTGGCGGCGATGATTGCTGGAGCAATGGCAACCACTATTGTGTTTGCTGTGAATAAAGCCACCGGCGCTCACTGGTTTGTGCACGAGTTTTTTGCTGGTTTCGTGTTTAGTTTACTCGCGTGGCTGGTAGTCGCTGCGAAGTTTCCAGCCCAGGGCGAAGAACGACGGGTTGCCGCGAGCCTGGTGAAGGTTTGAACAAGGAAGAGCGCCGATGAACGTCAACGAAATCCGCTGTGAAAACGATAGCAAGCTGAGCGAGAAGCTACTGCTGCACCCAGACGTGAAGCGAGTGACGGACAAGATTAGCCGCGCCGAAGAGAGGGGGCCATTGGGAATACGCAGAAACCTCCGGCCGATTTGGTATTGGACGTCTTTGCCTGGTCGCGTTTTGCAGAGATCTCTGCGGACAGGGCAGGCGCTTTGTGTGCCGGAGATTTCGAGGCGGTAGCGCGTGCCTTGTTCAAGCTCGCTTCTGGGATATCCAGCGTTAAGGTGGTGAAGTTCAGTCTCGAAGATTTCCTGGCCCAGCTCGACGAAATGCAAGCGACGGATGCGCAGCCCGGGCAGGGAGCGCCGATGCAGGACTGGTTTTCCACACACCCCTTCAGCCCCCTGCGGGTAAAAGCCCTGCAGTTGTTTCACCACAGTAGCTTGATGACCGACGACGGAAACAGCAAAGCGGAGCTGGAGCTGGGTGTTCAGCGCCTCATGAGCCTGATGGAGCCAGACTACATTGAAGGAAAGACCGATGTGGCCCGGAATATGAAGCTGCTGTTTATCGCCGGTGCGGTCGCCGTGGCAGATGCTCACGATGGCGTCAGTAAAGGAGAAGAAGCCGTTCTAAAAAAATACCTCGGCCCGGCTTTTGATTTGAGCAACTTGAATATTGAAAAACTGGCTCGAACTATTCCGGAACGTGCGGAGCTCACCATGGCCCAGTGCAGTCAATCACAGCGTATGCAGGTTTTGCGGGATATTTGCAACGTTGCTCGCGCCGAGGGTGATTGCGAGGCAGCCGAAATGGCATTGCTACATGAGCTAGCCGACCTTCTCGGGATATCTCATGACTTTGTGGGACAGTGCCTGGAGTGCAGTTTCGAACTGGATTGAGT